>CANQBD010000009.1 GCA_947589245.1 uncultured Anaeroplasmataceae bacterium | reverse complement strand
AGAATAATAAATGGTCATTTTTGGGAAAAAATGGTGTTATTTTTACTAGATATTGTAATAATTTTCTAAAAATGATAAAATTAAGTCGTAAATTATTAAATTGAACCATCTATTATTCTAATAGGTGGTCATTTATAAGGGAGGTATAAAATGAAAAAAAGAAAATGGTTAATAACATTGTTCGTTATTGTAGTACTTTTTACATTTACAAGTTGTGGAAATCTAGGAAAACCAACAGATTTCATATTTAATGAAATAAAAGAAAATGATGTAATAGTTGGATATGAAATCGGTGGTTTGAAAGATACAACATTAGAAGAAGTAGTAATACCTGAAAAATATAATAATCTACCTGTAACAAGTATAGGATATGGTGCTTTCGATGGTTGTAGTAATTTAACAAGTGTAACTATTGGGAAAAATGTAACAAGTATAGGATATGGTGCTTTCGATGGTTGTAGTAATTTAATAAGTGTAACAATAGGAGATAGTGTAACAAGTATAGGAGATTCTGCTTTCAGAGATTGTAGTAGCTTAACAAATATTACAATCCCAGATAGTGTGACAAGCATAGGAGATTATGCTTTCTTTGATTGTAGCAATTTAACAAGTGTAACAATAGGGAATAGTGTAACAAGTATAGGAAATTATGCTTTCTGTAGTTGTGATAGTTTGACAAGTATTACAATACCAGATAGTGTGACAAGTATAGGAAATTATGCTTTCTATGATTGTAGTAATTTAACAAGTATTACAATACCAGACAGTGTAACAAGTATAGGAATAGAGGCATTCAGAAATTGTAGTAGTTTAACAAGTATTACAATACCAGACAGTGTAACAAGTATAGGAGATTATGCTTTCGATAATTGTAGTAGTTTAACAAGTGTAACAATAGGCAATAGTGTGACAAGTATAGGAAAAAAAGCTTTCTCAATTTGTGTTAAATTAGTAGAAATATATAATTATTCTAATTTAGAATTTACTATTGGTTCAAATGATTATGGATATATAGCAAAATATGCTATAGTAATTCATACGAAAGAAGAACCAAGTATCATTAAAACAACAGAAGATGGATTATATGATTATTTAATTTTAGAAGGTAAATATTACTTATTATCTTATAAAGGTAAAGAAAGTAATGTAACTTTACCAAATGATTTAGAAGGTCACAATTATGAAATAAATAACTATGCATTCTATTATTGTAGCAGTTTAACAAGTATTACAATCCCAAATAGTGTAACAAGTATAGGGAAAGAAGCTTTCGATCATTGTAGTAGTTTAGCTCAAGTATATTACAATGGAACAATAGAAGATTGGTGTAAAATAAGTTTTAAAGATTCATATTCCAATCCAATGTTCTATGCAACACATTTCTATTTAAAGAAAGATAATGATTGGGAAGAAGTAACAAGTATAGAAATACCAAATACGATAACTGAAATAGGTAATTATCAATTTTGTGAATTTAATAATGTAACCTCTATTACAATAGGTAATAGTGTAACAAGTATAGGAGATTCTGCTTTCGATCATTGTAGTAGTTTAACAAGTATTACAATACCAAATAGTGTCACAAGTATAGGAAATTATGCTTTCGATTGTTGTAGCAATTTAACAAGTATTACAATACCAGATAGTGTAACAAGTATAGGTAATGGTGCTTTCAGAAATTGTAGCAGTTTGACAAATATTACAATACCAGATAGTGTAACAAGTATAGGAGATGAAGCTTTCTATTATTGTAGTAGTTTAACAAGTATTACAATCCCAGATAGTGTGACAAGCATAGGAGATTGTGCTTTCACTGATTGTAGAAGTTTAACAAGTATTACAATACCAGATAGTGTGACAAGCATAGGAGATTCTGCTTTCGAATATTGTAGTAGTTTAACAAGTATTACAATACCAAATAGTGTCACAAGTATAGGAAATTCTGCTTTCTCTGGTTGTTGGAGTTTAGATCAAGTATATTACAATGGAACAATAGAAGATTGGAAATCTATTGGAATAGGTTCAAATAATTCTAATTTAACAAATGCTACTAGATATTATTATAGTAGTGATAGACCTAGTGATAGTGGATATTATTGGTATTATGATAGTGAAGGTAATGTAGTAGAATGGTAAGAGAAGGGCTCTAAGAGGAAATCTTAGAGTCTTTTTTTTCTACTCTAAATTAAGGTTTGTTCCACATTTTACAATTTCATATACTGTTTTTTTTATGTTTAAAAATAATTTTTCATCTTTAATTTTTCTACATTTTTTTATGAATTGATGGTTTATACTAACGCTATGAAATATATAGAGCTCATAGTTATCCTAAACATTTTTATTCATTTATGTTTTGTTAAGATAGCTTATTATTTGTTAAGAATTAAACCGAATAATAAAGCTATAGGTATTTCATGTCTTTTAGATGGGGTATATATCCTTTTATATGTTTTTATTCCTTATAAAATTGAAAATTATCGGTATATTTTCATTTTGATAATTTCGATAGTACCTTTTATAACTAAAGGACTAACTAAGGCATTATTTCTTTGTTTAATCTATTTAATGCTTAATTTTACATTGGGAGGGAGTGCAGGTCTTTTGTACAATATTATTAATCATTTTAGTGTTGTTTTAATTTGTTTAGGTGGTATTTTATTTTTATTTGCTTGTTATGCAATATATAAAAAATATCACTTTCGTCCAGATGTTTTAGAATATGAGGTGATGATAGAAGATGAAAATCGAATTATTTATTTAAGTGGCTTTTGTGATACAGGAAACTTTTTAACTACTGATGATAATATTCCTATAGTTTTTTTAAAGAAGAATATAAATATTGGTCATTATTATAAAACTATTTCAATTAATAGTTTAAATACGACTAAAAAGATTCCAATTTTCGCGGTTAAAAGTTTTAAAATTAAAATCAAAAACAAATATGTAGAAAAGGATGTTTATTTAGCTTACGGGGATATTGCGTTTAATGTGATGTTTGGTTCTAATTTATTGGGAGGATAGAATGATATTAATTAAGCTCATATCTAAGCTGTTTAAAAAAGACGATGTATGTTATTTGTTTAATCAGATGTGTTTACCAGAACCTTTAAGTGAAGAAGAGGAAAAGTATTACGTTTTAAGATGGTTGGATAATGATTTAGAGGCAAGAAATGTTTTAATTGAACATAATATGCGGTTGGTAGTCTTTATAGCGAAAAGATTTGAGTCTCCAAAGGTTTTATTAGAGGATCTAATATCTATAGGCTCAATGGGCTTAATTAAGGGAGTAGAAACTTTTAAGTTGGACAAAAATATTAAATTAGCTACTTATGCCTCTAGATGTATCGAAAATGAAATCTTAATGTTTTTAAGGAAAGTTAGTAAACAGAAAAATGAAGTGTCATTAGATGAAGCCTTAAATGTTGATGGTGATGGTAATGAACTACTTTTAGCAGATGTGATTCCAACTACTCAAACCTTAGCTATTGATGAAGCTATTTCTAATGAAAAGGAACGCTTAATGTATGAGGCTGTTGAAAAATTAAATGCGCGTGAAAAAGAGATAATTACAATGCGTTTTGGTCTTTATCGGACTAAAGAGCTTACTCAAAAGGAAGTTGCTGATAAGCTAGGCATATCGCAAAGTTATATTTCACGGTTAGAAAAAAAGATCATTGATAAACTAAAGAATGAAATGGAAAAAAAGTTGAAGATTGTGTCCAAATAATGAATAGATTACGCTTAAGTCTTCCATATTAATTATGAAAGGAAGATTTTATGCATAAGGTTGAGATTACTGGAGTAGATACCTCGAAGCTTAAGACACTCACCAATGAAGAACAGCAAGAATTATTGTTTAAAATAAAAAATGGTGACATGCAAGCTCGTGAAAAAATGATTGCCGGAAATTTAAAATTAGTATTATCAGTACTCAAGCGGTTTAATGATCGAAAGGAAAGCCTAGATGATTTATTTCAGGTTGGCTGTATAGGTCTTATGAAAGCAATTGATAATTTTGATTTATCGCATAATGTTCGTTTTTCAACATATGCGTGTCCTATGATTATCGGTGAAGTAAGAAGACATTTGCGTGATAATGGCTCAATTCGAGTTTCTAGAAGTTATAAGGATATTGCTTATAAAGCAATCAACTTTAAAGATAAATATCTTTTAGAGCATCATAAAGAACCTTCAATTAATGAAATTGCAGAATATCTAAACGTAGATAGTGTTGATGTTATTTTAGCTTTAGAGGCGATTCAAGACACAATTAGTATGTCAACGCCAATCTATGATAATGGGGGAGATGTCATTGAATTAGAAGATCAAATTGGTGGCAATGACTATATTACTGAAAATTGGATGCGAAATAATATGATTAAAGAAGCATTCTCTAAGTTATCGAAAAGAGAACAAGCTATAATTTATGATCGTTATTATCTTGATAAGACGCAAATGGAGATTGCTTTAGAGTTAGATATATCTCAAGCTCAGGTATCAAGGTTAGAAAAGAATGCTTTAAAAACAATGTATGATTATATGCGGTAGGGCTAAGAATTTCTTAGCCTTTTATTTGTATTTATTGTAAAAATGTGGTATTATAAACAAAGAGGTGAAATTATGTTAAATATTTGGCATGATATAGATAACGATCGTATTAAAAAAAATGATTTTATTGCTTGTATTGAAATTCCTAAGGGTAGCAAAAAGAAATATGAATTAGATAAAGAAACTGGTTTAATTATCTTAGATCGTATTTTATATACTTCAACGCACTATCCAGCAAACTATGGTTTTATTCCTAGAACCTATTCGCAGGACAAGGACCCTTTAGACGTATTAGTTTTATGTAATGAGGCCTTTGATCCATTAGTTTTAGTTAAATGCTATCCAATTGGAGTTGTTAAAATGGTTGACCAAGAGGAAAGCGATGAAAAGATAATAGCTGTTTGTCAAAATGATCCTTCAATGAATGGTTATACTGATATCAGCGAATTGCCTCAACACTATTTTGATGAAATTTGTCACTTCTTTAATGTCTATAAATCTCTTGAAGGTAAGGAAACTGTTGTAACAGAGGTATTGGGTCATGAAGAGGCAGAAAAGACAATTGAAGAGGCTATTAAGGCATATAATAATTTATATATAAAATGAGGAGAAGTATATGGCATTAACAGCAGGAATTGTTGGTTTGCCAAATGTCGGTAAATCAACATTATTTAACGCAATAACAAAAGCTGGTGTTTTAGCAGCCAACTATCCTTTCGCAACCATTGAACCAAATGTTGGTATCGTTGAGGTTCCTGATGAAAGACTTACAGTTTTAACAAAAATGTATAATCCTAAAAAATCAACTCAAGCAGTATGTGAGTTTACTGATATTGCTGGCTTAGTTAAAGGTGCTTCTAAGGGGGAAGGACTGGGGAATCAGTTTTTAGGTAATATTCGTAATTGTGATGCGATTATCGAAGTTGTAAGATGCTTTGAGGATGGTAATATTACTCATGTTGAGGGTAAGATTGATCCCGTTCGTGATGCTGAAATTATTAATCTTGAATTAATATTAGCCGATTTAGAAAGTATCGATAAAAGAATCGTTAAAATTGAAAAAAAAGCTCAATCAAAGGTTGATGATGCTCCATTTGAATTTGAACTATTAAAAAAGTTGAAACAAACTTTAGAAAAAGAGTTGCCTATTAGGAGTTTAACTTTTAGTGAAGCTGAATCAGTTTATCTTAAAAATTATGGTCTTCTTACTTCTAAACCTTTTATGCTTGTAGCTAATGTGGCTGAAAAATATGTTGTCAATTATGAAGAAGATATTAATTATCAAAAACTAAAGGCTTATGCTACTAAAACCAATTCGAAAATTATTGCTATCTCGGCTCAAATAGAAGCAGAGCTTGCGGTTTTAGATGATGAAGATAAAGAGATGTTTTTAACCGATTTAGGAGTTAAAGAACCAGGTTTAAATCGTTTAGTTAAGGCTACATATGATTTATTAGGCTATGCAACTTATTTTACAACCGGTCCTGATGAATGTCGAGCTTGGACCTTTAAAAAGGGGATGTTGGCTCCTGAATGTGCTGGTATAATTCATACTGATTTCCAAAAAGGGTTTATCAAAGCTGAAACAGTTGCTTATACGGATTTAGTAAAATGTGGTTCAATGCTTAAGGCTAAGGAAGCTGGTCTTGTGCGACAAGAAGGAAAAGACTATGTCGTTAAAGATGGCGATATTATGTTATTTAAATTTAATGTTTAACTAGAAGGGGATTATCCCCTTTTATTTTTTTATAATTTAGATTATAATATAGTTATGCCGAAATAGCTTAGTTGGTAGAGCAATTCCCTCGTAAAGAATAGGTCGTAGGTTCGAGTCCTATTTTCGGCACCAGAATAGATAAAGTTTGATTACTCAACTTATCATAAGCCTTGTTGTCAGCAACAAGGCTAATTTCTTTTATATGATAAGACATTATAGTAAGAGAAATGTTTTTGAAAATAAAAAAGTGAGAATAAATCTCACTCAACTAATTATAACAATTGCTATAAAATTTTATTTTATATTATTTATTTTAACTATTTGATTATTTTCATCTAGAACTATTTTTTTCCGATTATATTTTTGAAATTCTAAAATAACATTTTTAAATCTAGAATCATTATTTTTAGTCATTTTAATTTTAGATAAAAGATCATTATCGTATTTATTTACCTTAATTCCTTTAACAATAAATTTTTCTGTAGGAGTAACAATTAAACCATATTCATCAATAATATAAGTGTCATATAATTCACCTAAGGCATCATCAATTCTAAATTCTTTATTTAGATTAGCTTCAAAAATAATTTTCTCAGTTGGTGTACTGATTATAAATAAGAGATTTTCTGCTTTTAATGATTTATGTTGTGGTAGACCAGAAATCAAGAAATAGATTCCTACCCCTAAAGCCACGAGAACTCCAAGTGAAGAACCGATTAATGAAGCTAAGATTGTCTCATTATAATTTATAGAAGATATTATTGTGTAGGCTAAAAGAATACAAAAAATACTAAAACAAATTAGTGCTAAAATATTTCTTGGTAAAGAACGACCACTTTTATTATTAATATCCCGTTCAAATTGCCGTAAGCGCCGTGATTTGAAAATTTTTACATTTTCTAAGATTAACATCATGCTAGCAACATAGGCTGTTAGTTCGCCTAAGATATTACCTAAGATGGAAAGAAAATATAATAAATCAAAATGGTTTTGAAAAAAAATAGAAACGTAGCCTATAATACTTCCAATATCAACTAAAGTTATAGCGCCTATTTGCCAATACTTTTTATTTCTGATTGGTAAAGCATTAATAATTATTGTCAATAGAGTATTTATAACAAATAAAGATATAAGTGAAGATATAAAATTCATTATGCTAACACCTCTTAATTGCCTATTATAACACAAAAACTTTAAATAGGAGTCATCTTTTCCAAAATAATCAAAGTGATGGGCATTTATCCTTAGCACTTAAAATCTAAGTAATTCATATACTATGATTAGGGAGGTATGTATAATGAATGAAGTCAGAGAAATTGTTACTAAGGCAGTAGTAGCTAAAGGCAAAAAGGCTATGCATATTACGCACAGTATTAATACAACAAAGCATCCCTATTCAGTATTAGGATGCTGGATTATTAATCACGAATTTGAAGCAGTTAGAAATAATGACATAGTTGATATTAATGGCGAATTTGAGGTTAATATATGGTATTCAACTGAAGAAAATTCAAGAACTGATGTATTAAGAGAAAAAGTAGCTTATAAAAAAGATATTAAAGTCAAGAAGATTGTTAATGAGTATTTGAAAAATAGTGATGATGTTTTAGCAAAAATTTTAAAGCATCCTACCGTAACTAATGCTAAAATTATTGATAATGAAATAAAACTAGATATTGATTTAGAAATCTTAGCTGAAGTTATTGGTGAAACGAAAATGCAGGTAACAGTTTTCATACCAGTAGTTAATGAAGATGATGATATCGAAGATTTAGATATTGAAGTTAACGAAGATTTTTTAAATGAGAATAAATAGTCTAAATTAAAGGGCTTCCAATAAGCTCTTTTTTTGTTTGTCTTGATTGAACTTTAAATGCTTGTAATGTAAAATATTAATAGGAGAAGGAGTAACTATGGATAGAAAAAAAATCGCAGAAGCGTTGAAAAAGGTGCGTAGTTATATTGATGATTTAACAATCAATTCTAAAGTTAATATTCCGCATGTAGTTATACGTGAACAGAATAAATATTTTTCTTGGGATAATGAAAAAAGAAATCCTTTGGAACAACCTTATCTTTTTAATTGGAGCTATTATAATGGCGTTGTCATGGAAGGTTTATATTATATTTTTCAAAAAAATCCAACTAAAGAACAGAATATATATGAATATATAAAAGATTATTTAGATTCAATGATTATGAATGACAATGGTCAAAATGTTTTAAATTCAAATTGGGCAGGCTATGTTGATTATCATGGAGTTGATTGTTATAAGACAGCATCCTTACTCATCAATATGAGTGATGGACAAGATTCTTATTTTAAAATTGCTACAGACTTATATCAAGATTTAACTTTTGATAATCATCCCAACACTAAAGGCAATGTTATTAGTCTTAAGTATATGGAAAAAGCTTTGGGTTATAATTATTGGCATGGTTGGGGTAAGCCAAATCCTCCAAAATATAAAGTTTGGTTAGATGGTATTTATATGGTTCAACCCTTTTTAGCGCGTTATGCTGCACGCATTAATGATAGTAAACAATTAGCTTTGATTAATGAAAGATTAGCTTGGGTAGCTTTAAATATGCGAGCTAACAATGGTTTATATTATCATGCAGTAAATAGTAAAGAAGATGTATGTTCATATCATTGGCTTAGAGCAATTGGTTGGTATGGTATGGCAATGGTTGATGTCATGGAGGTTTTACCTGCCAAATATTTAGAAGAACGTAAAAAGTCTTTGATATTATTTGTTGATGGTATGTTAAAATATCAACATCCTAGTGGGTTATGGGCTAATTTAGTGGATCAAATTGTAACAGCATCTAATCGTTTAGAGACAAGTGGTACAGCTATGCTAGTCTATACTATTTTAAAAGGTGTTCGTAATAAATGGCTTAGTACTGATTATTTGGAACCAGCTATTAAGGCCTTTTTAGGAATTGTAGATTTAAAATTAACAGAAGAAGGTTTAAAGGATATTTATTTCAAGGCTTCAGCTACTAATTTAAATAATTATGAGCAAATAGATTATTATTTGGTTGATGAGGGCAAAGGTGTAGGTCCTTTTATCATGGCCTATTCGGAAATGCTTTACTTAATAAAATAATATTAATGTTTTTGAAATAAATTTAGTTTTCAAGCCTTTAATAATTTTAAAAATAGATTGACTTATGAATAATACTTGGATTAATAGATTATGATTTAAATAAATGCGATATAGCTAGTAATAAGGCTCCATTACCTGGTAAGTATAATGGTAAATCTTGACGTTCTTTTTGCTGATTATGACCATTTTTTAGATACGTATTTTTAGGAGTTTTCATTTTTAAAATATTGATTGCTAACTCCTTATTACCTAAATTTGAGGCAGTCATAGCTAGCATTGGAAAATCCCAACCCCAACACTCATTTAATTTCCAATGTTTTAAAACTTTATTTAAAGTATTTTGCATTATTTTTGGATTTACATACTTACTTTTAAAAAAAGAATAAAAGCCGGTAATCATAGGGTGATCATAGTTATATTTAGTATAAGTATTATGACAATTATTATAATTTTCATAAGCTCCTTTATAAATGGGAAGTGGTAAATGGCGGTTTAGTATATCATCTAGTACGCTTGTATCATAATTAATTTCAAAGCGGTTAATCCATTTTTTAAATATTTCAAAAGCATATAGACTATAGGCTAGTTCAAAGATAGGTGTATCTTGATAATATTCCACATTTTCATTAGCTGGTATTAAAGGACTATCTAAGTGATAATAATTATCCTTAAGATAGAAGAAGCTTTCTAAAAATTTGATTTGTTCAGAGACAAAAGGTATAAATGGTTCTATTAATTTTGTATCTTTTGTTTGTTTATATATTTCTTCAAGCATAATAAGTAAATGGGGCATTTGCCAAATAAGGAAACAACCAATATTGGAAGGGGAATCAACGCCTCTATAATCAACCATCTTAGGTAAACGAATGCCTTGATAGCCTTGTTCTTGAGCTCTTTTTTGGGAGCTTTCATAAATAGTTAGATACCATTTTAAAGATGGTAAAACATATTCATATAGACCTAATTTTATTAATCCTAAATGATGCCATAAATGCATTTCTAAATGAAATTTGCCATACCAAGAATTACAGGTTAGTCCTGTTTCAGCAGGGGGATAAATGCCTAATGTATTAACTTTCATTAGATATAAGGATAATACAAATCGGCGAGTGAGCTCCTCATCATTAATTTGTGGCTTTTTTACTTTGGAAAAATAAACAGCTAAATCATGGTCATCTTCAAAATAATTATCTATAGCTATAATTAAAAAAGAATTATTCTGAATTAAGAAGGTATTAGCTATTCTTATCATATTAGTTTGATAAAATAGTTCATAGCTTGTGAATTGATCTTTTCGAATAATTTTTGTATTATCTATTAAATATTTAAAGGTAATATCATTACCACCAGCTATATTAGAAGCAGGTTCTAAAAAGAATAACTTAATTTTTAGGTTAGTTAAATTAGTTTCAATGTTAATTCTTAAATTGTTATGTTTTTGAGGAATTTTGGTGATGATTTTTACTTTTTCATTGGCATAAGTAAAGGAAGAGGTAATAGTGCCCTCAAAAATATTTAATTCTTGATGTATTTGGGATAAATCTTCAGGGTTTATTGGTTTATCATCAGCAAGTAAAGCTAACTTGAATAAATCAAATTTAAAATAATTTGCTCGATGAGGTTGATAATAAGGACTTTTAGTATCAGACATATAGAGGATTTTTTGACCATTGGATGATTTTTGATATTCTTGATAAGGTAAAGGTAAATCAACTTCCTGTCCCGCCCATATTAAATTTGTCATAGTGCATAGAGGAGTGGTTTGATATTTGTCATAAAATGTTTGAAGGCCAGTAATATCACATGTAAAAGCAAAATTACCATTTCCTATGGTTAAGGGAGTATCTATATCCATTTTTTCATTTATTACATTATATTTATTAATAAATGTTTTATTCATAACAATCACCTCTGATTTCATTATAACGCATTTTGATTGGCATTGGAATCATCCCAAATATTTTTATCTTGTAATTATTTGATGGTTAAGATATAATATAGGCAATTAACAGAGTAGAGAAGCTGCGTTAAGTGCCCTTTCGAGGGAAGTTAGATCGGGACGAACACAAATAAGTGGCGGTAGTCTTCTTTCATCCGCTGTAAAATATTTTATAGTGGACTTTCGGAATTAGGAGGTCTTTTTTTATGTCTTTTATTAAAATAATCAGGCGTTATAAATTTAGTATTATAGCCTTTGTTGTGACCTTTTTTCTTTTAGGCTATTTTTTTACGGAATATGTTTATAATAATTATAATGCTCGCTATGCTTATATTTTTGAGTCTAATAGTGATAATGTTGAAATTGTTTTAGATTATAGATATTATGCTGAAGCAATCGAGGCAATTGATAATTACAATGATACTGCAAATGTTAAGATAAGTTATGCTAATATTGATTATGAAAGTATGCTTGATAGTGCTTATTTAACAAGGGGAGAAAACTATGAATTATGTATTTTAAAGCGCTATTTTCCTTCAACTGTAAAGCAAAGTAATGGCTTAATAAATAATGGTGATGAGAGAGTTGTTAAATATTTTAATTTAATATTTAGTTATTTGCCATTAGATACAACATATTTGCGTTTGCAAATAATTAATTATCAAAATCCTTTTATAATTGGTGGTATAAGTTTTGGTGGGGCTTTATTAGTAGTTATTATTTTAATCATGGTGGCAGCTAAACGAGGTGCTAATCAAGAAGTAATAGAAGACAATCAAAATATTTTTAATTCGGTATTTCATAAGGAATATTGGCGGGGGACAAGCACCTTTTTAAAAAAAGTTAAGAGTCTTTGTAATATCAGCATCTTATTTGCGTTAATGCTCATTTGTAAGATGATTCCTATCCCTTCAGGTTTTGGTTCATTAGGCATTGGCTTTACTTATTTAGTATTTGCAACTATTGCTTTAATATATGGTCCTCTCTGTGGCCTTTTCGTTGGATTATGCTCAGATATATTAGGCTTTTTCCTATTTCAGCAGGGACAAGTATTTTTCTTTGGCTATACTATAGATGCTATGCTTTCAGGTTTTATTTATGGTATTTGTTTTTATAAGAAGAGAATAACTTTTACTAATTGTTTAATAGCTAGATTTTTTGTAAATATTGGTGTTAATGTTATTCTGGGGTCTTTATGGTGGAAGATTATTTATAATTTAAATTATGATGCTTATATAGCTTATTTATTAACGATATCTCTACCTAAAAATCTGCTTTATTTATTACCTCAAAGTATAATTCTTTTTATGCTCTTTAAATTACTTAGTAAACCTTTAGCAAGTTTCAATTTAATTCCTCAAAAGGTCAGTGAAAATATTACCTTGTTTTAATGTTTTGGCTGTGTCAAAATATTGACAAAAATAGCGAATAATTTTATAATTAAGAAAATGTTTGTCTAAGATTTAGGAGAGGATATCATGGCTAAAAATAAGGTCAATGAAAGATGTCAAAAATCTGAATATGCTAAGTTTTATTATGCGGCAAGTAAGATGTTTCATGAAACAAAAATCATCAAGGTTGTCCTATATGTGTTAGCTATTATTCCGGTAGTGTTGGCATTAATTCCATCTTTAGGTCCTGAATATGCATTTATTTGTTCAATTATTTCCTTTGCTTTATCGTTAATTAATGAAACTTTATCCTCATTTTTAAATGAGCATAAGGATAAAGCAGTTTTGGAATATCAATATTATGAGACAAGTATAACTGGTTCAGAGTTTTCTAAAGTTGAATATGATCGTGAGACTACTAATGAATTAAATGAGCTTGCGATAAGAAAAGGCTTATCACATATGGAAGAATTAGAAATATTTTATGATCCCGATGTTCCTGAAGACATAACTGATGATTATAGTTATTTATATTTGTGTCGCCGCTCTGCTGCTACAACACGTTATTTATTAAGTCGTATCTTTTATATTTATTTCTTTATTTTAATGGGTATTGTAGCTTTATTTGCAGGTTTAATATTCTTAAAACAATCAACAATTGAATATTTAACTTTGATTATTTGTTTTTATCCATTAGTTAGTCCTTTTATTAAGGATTGTGGTAAATGCAAAGAATGTATGCGTGATTGTACAAAATTGTGTGCTGATGTGGATAATTTTTTTGCTGATGGCGATGCCTCTTTAGAAAGACTTGCTAGAATGTATTATTATGTTCAAACTCTTGAATATGAAATGATGATAAGTCGTCCAGCAATTTTTAATATTTTTAATATTATCTATGCTAGACGGATTAGAATTTTACAAGATGGTGTAACAACCCGCTTTAAAGCGGCAATAGTTGAGCTTAAAGCTAAATCATTAATTTATAGTGGCGCTATTTCTCAGCCAAAGGGTAAAGGTTTAATTACGAAGGTTGACTATGACCTAGATAAGCTTAAACAAATTGAAAAATCGAAGAAAAATAAGCCTCAAGCTCAAAAACAAGCTTCACAGGAAGCTTCAGCGAAAATTAGTGAAGTAAAGGAAAAAACACCTAGCAAACAGGCTCCTAAAACAACGACTAAGAAAACTCCTGCTAAAATTAGTGGGACTAAATCACCTTCTAAGACTACGACAAATAGCGTAAAGAAGACTAGTAATAAAGGGAAAACGCCAACAAAAAAAACTATTAAATAATTTTAGGGCTATCAATTTGATAGTCTTTTTTAATTTGTGGCAAATGTTTGCAATTTTCTATTGTTAAAAGCCTATAAGTAGTGTTATAATATGAATGCTTGAAAATAAATAGATAATTTGTTTTCCATATAGAGAAAGGGAAGAGACAAGCTCGTTGCCCTTCAGCAACCTTTTAAGTTAGGTGCTAATGCTTGTATGATGGTCAATCAATTTTTTCATTAGACCATCTTTGTCGGTGGTTTTTATTTTTATATAGGGTGGTGATACTTTTGATAGCTGAAGTAGTTGTTGATGTTATGGCTAAACAAGTTAATAGATGCTTTGACTATTTAGTTCCTGAGCACTTAGAAAGTATCATCAAAGTTGGTTATCGGGTTAAAGTTATTTTTGGTAATCGGGTTGTAACTGGTTTTGTCGTGGGATTAAAAAATTCTACTAGCTTTAAGAAAAAGCTTAAGGCTATAAGTGATGTTGTTGATGTTTATCCCGTTTTAAATGAAGAATTTGTGGACATTGCTAAATTTATTGCTTCTAATAATTTTTCTTATTACGCCACAGCCTTACAAACAATGATACCGACAGCTTTAAAAATTAAATATCAAAAGTTGGCTAGAGTTGAGAAATGTCCTGAAGAGTTAAAAGATATCTTTAAGGATCATAAAGAAATTATTTTAGATAATCGAACCAAAGAGGAGCTGAATCTAATCTATAAGGCGGTTCAGGATGGTTTAGTTACATTAGATACTAAAATTAAAAAAAACCGCAATGAAAAGACTATCAGCTATGTCTATGTAATTGATGAGACTATCGAACCTGCAAGTAGACAAGGGAAAGCATTATTACAATATCTACTTGAGCTTGGCAGTGATATTGCAATTGATGTTTTAGTAGAAGATAGTGGTTTTTCTAAGAATGTAATAAATACTTTAATTAAAAAAGGAATCTTAGGTGTTTATCAACAAGAGGTTCTTAGCTATGATGAGTTAGTAGTTAAAGAAAATAATACTTATACTTTTACGGCTGATCAAAGGAAGGTTTATGAGGGAATTGAATTAAATAAGGCTAGAACCTATCTTTTACATG
Organism: uncultured Anaeroplasmataceae bacterium; assembly: GCA_947589245.1. Classification (GTDB taxonomy): domain Bacteria; phylum Bacillota_I; class Bacilli_A; order Acholeplasmatales; family Anaeroplasmataceae; genus Pelethenecus. Next base: position 38,021 of record CANQBD010000009.1, on the reverse strand, counting down.
GTGTAACAGGTAGTGGTAAGACTTTGGTTTATATGCAGTGGATAGAAGATGTTTTAAAACAAAATAAACAAGCCTTAATGCTTGTTCCTGAGATTTCTTTAACTCCTCAAATTACAGCTTTATTCAAAAAAAGATTTGGCAGTGATGTAGCTATTTTACATTCAAGATTATCAATTAGTGAAAAATATAATTCTTGGAAAAAAATTCTTAATAAGAAAGTAAATATTGTTGTCGGGGCACGTTCAGCAATTTTTTCTCCTCTTTCTAATTTGGGAATTATTATTATTGATGAAGAGCATGAAAGCTCTTATGTGCAGGATAATAATCCTCGTTATAATGCTTTAGAAATAGCTGCTTTAAGAAGCGAAAGACATAAATGTCCTTTAATTTTAGGTAGTGCTACTCCTAATATTAATGATTATTATAAAGCTATTAATGGCGATTATACTTTACTTGAATTACCAAAAAGAGTTAATAATTTAGCTATGCCTAAAAAGACAATTGTTGATATGACTTTAGAACTTAAAAGGGGTAATAAGTCTGTATTTTCAAATGTGCTTAGGGATAAAATTATCAGCAATTATAAAAATGATGACCAAACTATTTTATTTTTGAACCGAAGAGGTTTTGCTTCTTTTGTGATGTGCCGTAATTGTGGTGAGGTTATTAAATGTCCGCACTGTGATGTTTCTTTAACCTATCATGCTAGTAGTAATACTTTAAAATGTCATTATTGTGGTTATTCCCAAATGAATGTGGTATCTTGTCCTAATTGTCAAAGTGATAAGATTCGTTTTGTTGGAAGTGGTACAGAAAAGATTATGACTACACTTAATGAGCTGATACCTGAGGCTAAAGTTTTAAGAGTGGATTTAGATACTATCAAGAAGGTCAGTGACTATGAGGAAGCCTTTGCAAAGTTTAAAAATCATGAGGCTGATATTTTGGTAGGAACTCAGATGATTGCTAAGGGGTTGGATTTTGAAGATGTTACTTTGGTTGGTATTGTTAATGCTGACCTTTCCTTAAATTATCCTAGCTATGATGCGAATATGACTGCCTTTAATTTGATTGAACAGGTTTCTGGAAGAGCTGGTCGTGGGAAAAAGGCTGGGGAAGTTATTATTCAAACCTATAAGCCTAGTCATTTTGTGATTCAAGCAGCATATTTAAATGATTATGATCAATTTTTTAAGAAAGAATTAGAATTAAGAAGAGTAACTTCGATGCCTCCATTTTCTTTATGTATCGCCGTTGTCATTCAGTCTAAAAATCAGCAAAGGGCTTATGAAGAGGCTTTAAATGTTATTTATGCTTTAAAGTCGAGTGCTAAGGCAACAGAAATACTAGGTCCTGCTGAGGGCTTACCTTTTAAATTAAATGATGTTTACAGATACACAATTCAGTTAAAAATAATAGAAGATGAGGTTTTAGCTAAACTTAAAGAAATTTATCCATTTTATCAAAATAATAAAGAAATTGATTTAAAAATTATAAGGATGTGATATATTGAAAATAGTTTTTATGGGTACTCCAGAATTTTCAGTTCCTATTTTAAAGGCTTTAAATGAAAAATATGAAATAGTTATGGTAGTCAGTCAACCGAATCGCGAAAGGAAAAAGGGCCAGTTGTTACCAACACCGGTTTGTGCATGTGCTAAAGAATTGGGATTAAATATTATTCAACCAGAAAAAATTGGTTTAGAATATGAAAAATTACAAGCTTTAAATGCTGATATTATGGTTACAGCCGCTTATGGTCAATATGTTCCAACTAAGATTTTAAAATTGTTTAAAAAGTGTTTAAATGTTCATGGATCACTTTTACCAAAATATCGTGGTGGTGCTCCAATTCAAAGAGCCATTATGAATGGTGAAACAACCACTGGTATCACTATTATGGAAATGGTCAAGGCTTTAGATGCTGGTGTTATGTATGCTAAAGCGAGCTATGAGATTTTGGAAACAGATAATTCAAGTAAAGTGTTTAAAGAATTATCGCTAATTGGCCGCGATTTATTGATGGCTAAGATAGAAGACATCGTTTCAGGAAAACTGCAAGGTGAAGAACAAGATGAGTCTTTAGCCACGTATGCTCCTAATCTTTCGGCAAGTGAAGAGCTTGTTGATTTTAACAAATCTGCTTTTTTAGTGGCTAGACAGATTAATGGTTTAGCCTTAGAACCAGGAGCTGTTGTTAAGTTGAAAGATTTTTCTTTTAAAGTGTTTGAAGCTAAAGCAGTTGCTGATCATAGTGATTTTGTTCCAGGAACAGTTTTATCTTTAAAGAAACAGGTTTTGATTAAAACTTTAGATGGTGCTGTGGCTCTTAATAAAATTTTAGTACCTGGTAAAAAAGTTTTAGATGCTAAAGATTTTGTCAATGGTCAAAAAATTTTAAAAGAGTTTGATGTAATTTAAAGTAATAATATGGTATAATTGATTGAAATTTGTCGGAGGTGATAACAGTGTCATTAAAATCAAAAATTAAAAATAATAAGCTTTTTAGTAACATGTTTGGCTTTGAAAGTGGCATTGATATTACCAATGATAATCAAGTACTTTATCGTAAGAACATTGTTATTAAAAATATTATATTTGTTTCTAACCTTGTTTTTACTTTAATGTTTGCCATTCTTTCTTTTGGCGAGCATTCCAATATAATTTTATCGGCTATTTTAATTCCTGTTACATTTTTAGTCAATCTAGGTTTAACTAGAACAATTAGAAAGGATCCTAATGATTTAACAACTCAGACAATAGCTAGTTATATTGCCTGTTTTTATATGTTTTTGTTGTCAATAGTTATCTATTTTAAATTGAAATATGGTTCGGCAGTTTATCTTCAGGAATGTGGCTATATTTTGATTTATTATTCTTTAACAGTATGTTCCTTTTATCAAAATAAAAAGCTTTTAAAGTTTGTGTTTGAATGGGTTTTAGCCTTAGTTACTATTTTACACTTTACGGTAACCTATGGTCTAGTATTTACAGAAATGGCTTCAGATGTTGGCCTATTCTTTAAAACATTCTTCGTAAGTGATGCATTTAAGGATATAGTTATTCGAACAATCTTACTATGCATTTTTATGCTAGTTCTTTACTCGGTTGTTTCCATGAGTGGTTATATGCAAGAAGAAAGAAAAAAGGAGCTAATTAAAAGAAGACAGGTTCAAGAAGATTTTACCAATGTTGTAACTAAAATTTTTGAGGTGTCGCTAGATTCATCATCGCGAAGTGATGAAGATAAGGAAAACATTTTAGCTGTTTCCAAAATGGCCAGACGTTTAGCGGAATTTTTAAGCTTGCCGGTTAATCAATGTGATGAAATTGAAAGTTTTGCAAAGATTCATATTGAACAACAGGTTAACTTTGCTCCATCAGGAGCTAATGAAGATGAAAAATTTGTTAAGCTTAAGGAACAAACGGATTTAGGTAGTAAAATAATTTCTCGGTTACAACTAGAAAGAAAATGCGAAACTATCATGCGTACGGCATTTGAAGATTCTATTAAAGATGAGTTCATAGCTAAGATGAATAGTATTCAAAATGAATTATCTTCTCAAACAATTTTAATCTCCGAAATTTATGTTTCAATGCGTAGCGTTAAGACTTATAAAAGGCCATATAATCATAAGGTAACTATTGAGTATATGACCAACACTTTTAGAGTTTTTTTTGATGGTAGTGTTTTTGAAAGATTTATTAGATTCCAAGATGAATTTGAAAGAATATATGATGAAATATAGGAGGTAAAACAAATGAAAAAACAAGAATTTTTAACAGAAGGTACATGTTCAAAACAAATTAATTTTGAAATTGATGATGAAGGAAAAATTCATAACCTAACTTTTATCGGTGGCTGTAACGGCAATTTAAAGGCTATTGGTCGATTAGTTGAAGGTAGACCAGCTTTAGAGGTGGCCAAGCTTTTAGAAGGTAACACGTGTGGTATGCGCAAGACCAGCTGTGCAGATCAATTGTCTAAAGCTATAAAGGAGGTACTATAATGCATCGTTTTTTTACCTCAGAATCAGTAACTGAAGGTCATCCAGACAAGATAGCTGACCAAATTTCTGATGCTATTTTAGATGATATTTTGGCTCATGATCCGAATGCCCGCGTTGCCTGTGAAACAATTTGTACGACTGGGCTAGTTATGGTCTTTGGGGAAATGACTACTAGCCATTATGTTGATTTACAAAAGATTGTTAGGAAAACAGTAGAAAACATTGGCTATACTCGTGGTAAATATGGTTTTGATGCGGAAAATTTAGCTGTTTTGTCAGCTATTGATCCTCAATCACCAGATATAGCTAGAGGTGTTAATGAAACAGCTGACCATGAACAAGGAGCTGGTGATCAAGGGCTAATGTTTGGTTATGCCTGTGATGAAACACCTGAATATATGCCACTTGCAATTTCTCTTGCTCATAAGCTAGCAAGAAGATTGGCAGCGGTTCGTAAAAATAATATTTTAAATTATTTACGTCCCGATGGCAAAACGCAAGTTACAATTGAGTATGATGATAACAACGTTCCGGTTCGAGTGGACACAGTTTTGATTTCTACTCAGCATTCTCCTGATGTTGATATGAAGAAGTTGGCTAAAGACATTAAAAAGGAAGTAGTAGATGTTGTTATTCCTCAAGAATTAGTTGATAAGAATACAAAATATTATTTTAATCCAACTGGTCGTTTTGTTGTTGGTGGTCCAGCAGGAGATTCTGGCTTAACTGGCCGTAAAATAATTGTTGATACTTATGGTGGTTCAGCCCCTCATGGTGGTGGTTGTTTTTCTGGTAAAGATCCTTCTAAGGTTGATAGGAGTGCTTCTTATATGGCACGTTATATTGCCAAAAATATTGTAGCTGCAAAATTGGCTACAAAGTGTCAAATTCAATTATCTTATGCTATTGGTGTTGCCGAACCAATTTCAGTTTTAATTGATACTTTTGGTACTGCTAAAATTAGTGAAGAAGAATTGGCTAAGGCTGTAAGAAGAATTTTTCCACTTAATCCTAAGGGTATCATCAATCATTTTAATTTGAAAAGGCCAATTTATTTTCAAACAGCTTCTTATGGTCATTTTGGGAGAGACGATCTTGATTTACCGTGGGAAAAATTGGATAAAGTTGCTGAATTAAGAAAATTATTGTAATAATTTTATTGCTTTTTGTAATAATTGTGTTTATAATATATTTGTATATTATATTTGGAGGTATTTTGGTATGAATACTGGTGCTTTAATTGCTATAATTGTTGTTATTGTAGTTTTAATTTTAGTTTTAGCTGCTGTTGCTTGGTACATTTCAACAAGAAATAAATTTGTTAGAATGGAACAAGATGTTGCAAATAGCGAATCAAGAATCGATGTTTATTTGACAAAACGTTTTGATGTTTTAACTAAAATGCTTGATACTACAAAGGGCTATATGAAGCATGAAAGGGAAACATTAACTGATGTTGTAGAAATGCGTAATCCTGGTGTTAATGCTTCTTTAAAAGAGAAAGTAGAATTTAATGAACAAATGTCTTCTGTAGCTAAACAAATTAGCCTTGTAGTTGAAAGATATCCAGAATTAAAAGCTGATAAGATGTTCCATAATCTTCAACAATCTATTAGTGAAGTAGAGGAAAATCTACAAGCTGCAAGAAGTAACTTCAATGCAAATGTTGCAACATTTAACAAAGCTATTCTTCAATTTCCAGGTTCTTTTGTAGCTGGTTCACGTTTTACTAAGAAGGATTACTTTGAAGCTGAAGAAGCTAAAAAGCAAGATGTTAAAATGGAATTTTAATAACTGATTTTAAAGACTTTGCCGAATGGTAAAGTCTTTTTTTGGAGGTCATGATGGATAAATATGCGAAATTAAAAGAAATAATTGCTAGTAGTCAAAGAATTGTAGTATTTACAGGAGCTGGCATTTCCGTGCCTTCCGGAATTCCTGATTTTCGTTCGGATAATGGTTTATATAATCAAGGGGACTATATAAGACCAGAAGAAATTATCTCTCATTCTTTTTTTATGAAAAATCCTTCTAAATTTTTTGAATTTTATGGTAATAAGATGGTTTATCCTGAGGCTATGCCTAATGAAGCTCATAAATACTTTGCTTCTTTAAAAAATGTTAGTGCTGTTGTTACTCAAAATATTGATAACTTGCATCAAAGAGGTGGAAGTAAAATTGTGTATGAATTACATGGCAGTGTTATGCGCAATCATTGTATCAAGTGTCATAAGTTTTATCCTCTTGAAAAAATAGATCCCAAAAAGGTCAACTATTGTGATTGTGGAGGAATAATTAAACCAGATGTAACATTATATGAAGAAGCTCTTGACTATGAAGTCGTAAATAAAGCTGTTGATGCTATAGCTAAAGCTGATACCTTGATAATAGTTGGTACATCATTAGTTGTTTATCCTGCTGCTTCTTATTTACAATATTTTAGAGGAAATAATTTAATTTTAATCAATAAATCAGCAACCAGTTATGATCACATAGCCGATTTAGTCTTTAATGAAGATGTAATTGATGTTGTTAATAAAATTAGATAACAAAAAGGACCATGTGGTCCTTTATTTTTTTAAATATTTAATTATAATATACAAGTTTATAAAAAAATGGATAGCTAGCTATTACTTGATTAAGCCGTTTGTTGAAGAGGCTGGTAATTTTTGTTAACTATAATATTAAATAGCTAAGAGCTTGATAGATTTTTTCTTGCCAATTAATTTCATTATGAATTGCACAATCATCTGTCACAAGTAAGCCATCAGGTAAGAACTCTTTAAGTTTATTAGCTAAGAGTAAACACTGGCCATCAAGTTCTTTTTCACCGGAATAAAAATAATAAAGATTATTAGGCTTTAGTTTCAATTTTAAAAAGTCATCTTCGTTTCCTTCAGGAGATAATATAATGGCTCCTTTAAAGGCTTCCTCTTGATTTAACGCTAAAACATTTAATGTAGCTTTACCCCAACCACAAGAATAAATATAATTATTCATTCGATAGCGTACCTTTAAAAAGGGGTGAATAGAGGAACTAATAAATTTAGCAAGATTAATATTAGAGTATTCTAAATCTCTTTTTTCAGGATTACTTGCGGCAGCAATTCCTACATAAATAGCCTCTTTGCCATCACTATTTAACTTTTCAATTGTCTTTTCTAAATCGATTATTTCTTCTGAATAAGCATCCTGCTTATTATAAAGATTTTGACCGTCTAAAAAATAGATGACAGAATAAAAACGTCTAGTCTTGTTATAATCGGTTGGTAGATGAATTGAAACTCTAATTGTTCGGTTTAAGGGGTAACAGTTAATTTTAAAGGCTTCTAGCATTTTATCACCTAACATCATTATACTTGATTTTTGAAACATTTAAATAAAAATTAAAAATTTGGCAAACATTTGTTGACAGTGCCAACAATAAGATATATAATTATTATTGTATGAAATTGGAGGAAAAAAAGATGAAAGAAAAAATGGAATTTAAGACTGAAACTAAACGTCTTTTAGATATGATGATTAATTCAATCTATACGCATAAAGAAATTTTCTTACGTGAATTAATTTCCAATGCGAGTGATGCTATTGATAAGCGTCATTATTTAGCTTTGACTGATAGTTCAAAAGCTTCTGACAACTATGAAATTTTAATTGAAGCTGATAAGGATAGTCGTACTTTAACTATTAGTGATAATGGTATTGGTATGACTAAAGAAGAATTGGTAGAACATCTTGGTACTATTGCTAAGAGTGGCAGTAAAGAATTCTTAGAAAAAATTGCAAATGAGAAGACTCCTGATGTAGATATCATTGGTCAATTTGGGGTTGGCTTTTATTCAGCTTTTATGGTTGCTAAAGAGATTACTGTCTATACTAAGTCTATTCAAAATGGCGAAGCTCATGTCTTCACATCTGAAGGCTTAGATTCTTATGAAATTGATACTTGTGATAAGGAAGATTTCGGTACTAAGATAGTTATTTCTTTAAGAGATAATACTGAAGATAATAAATATGATGAATTTTTAGAAGAATATCGGATTAAAGAATTAATCAAGAAATATTCTGATTATGTTAGATATCCAATCAAAACTTGGGTAACTAAGTATGATGCCAAGGAAGATGCCAAAGATGATAATGAAGAAAAAACTCATCTTGAGCTTGAAACAATTAATTCAATGCTTCCTATTTGGAAAAAAAATAAGAGTGAAGTTACAGATGAAGAATTAAATAATTTTTATAAGTCTAAGTTTATGGATTATCAAGATCCTTTGAGTACTATTTTTGTTAATGTTGAGGGTATGTTAACTTATAATGCTTTATTATTTATTCCTAAAAAGCCTATTTATGACTTTAACGATCGTAATGAAAGAGGACTTCAATTATATACTAAGGGTGTTTTCATTTTAGATAAATGTAAGGATTTAATTCCAGAATATTTACGTTTTGTTAAGGGGCTAGTTGATTCAGCTGATTTACCTTTAAATATTTCCCGTGAAATGCTCCAAGAGGATCGTTCAATTAAAAAGATTGCCACTAATGTTGAAAAGAAGATTTTAGCTGAATTAGGTCGAATGCTTAAAAATGATCGTGAAAAGTATGAAGAATTTTTTAATGATTATGGTATCAACCTTAAATTTGGGCTATATGAAGAATATGGTGCTAAAAAGGATAGCTTAAAGGATTTAATCATTTTAGCAAGTGTTAATAACGAAAAAAGAATCACTTTTGCTGAATATAAGGAAAAGATGGCTGAAGGCCAAAAAGAAATTTATTATGCTATTGGTAAGGATAAAGAAGCCGTATCAAAATTACCTCAAATGGATTTAATTAAAAATAAAGGCTATGATGTTTTAATTTTATCAGATGATGTTGATGAATTTATGCTTCAGGTTTTAGCAGAATATGATGGCATTAAATTTAAGTCTATTAATCAAGGTGACTTAGATTTAATAGATGAAGAAGAGTCTAAAAAAATAGATGAATTAAAGGAATCTAAAAAAGATATTATTGAAGATATCAAAAAAGCCTTACCTGAGTGTAAAGATGTAATTTTTTCTAAACGTTTAGTTGAAGCTCCATGTTGTTTAGCTGCTTCTGAAGGTTTGTCTTTTGAAATGGAAAGAGTTTTACAAGCTCAACATCAAAGTCATGGTATGAAAGCTGAAAGAATATTAGAGATTAACCCTAATCATGAAGTATTCAAGGCTATAGAAAAAGCTTATGAAAGTAATAAAGAAAGTGTTAGTAAATATGCAAAGCTACTTTATACGCAAGCTTTATTAATGGAAGGCATTTTACCTTCTGATCCAAAGGAATTTGCGGATAGTCTTTGTGAATTAATGGTTGAATCAGTAAAATAAAAAAAGGATGCATCAATTTGCATCTTTTTTTTTACTTTAATCTTTTTAAGCTTCTGCTTATTTGTTAATTAGTGAGCTTCGTAGCCAGCATTTTTGACAGCTTCAATTAAAGCATCTTTGTTGACATTGTCACCTGTTACAGTAGCAGTTTTTTTATTTAAATTAACTGTAACCTTAGCCACACCTGCAACTTCACTTAAAGCTTTTTCTACGCGAGCTTGACAATGCTTACACATCATGCCATCTACTGATAATGTTATTTCAGTCATTTGGTTTCCTCCTTTTTTAATTTTAAATGTATTTAAACGCAAGGCATTTGTAACTACAAATACACTACTAAAACTCATAGCTAGAGCTGAAATCATTGGGTTTAGTTTTATATTTAAAGTATAGTAGAACATACCACAAGCAAAAAGAATTCCGATAGTGTTATAGAAGAAAGCCCAGAAAAGATTGCCTTTAATATTATTTATTGTTCTTCTTGATAGCTTGATAGCGGCATAAACATCATTTAAGGAATTGGACATTAGAATAATATCAGCAGCATCAATAGCTATATCTGAACCACGACCAATGGCTATACCAATATCAGCACTTATAAGGGCTAAAGCATCGTTAACTCCATCACCAACCATCGCTACTTGGTAGCCTTGTTCTTGATACTTTTTTACAACTTCTTGTTTTTGATCTGGCAAGACATCACTAATTACAGTATCTATTTCTAAATCTTTAGCAATACTCTTAGCTGTTTTTTCATTATCGCCAGTAAGCATTATAACATTAAGACCTAATTTTTTCAAATTACTAATTCCTTCTTTAGAATCAGGTTTAATATTATCTTTAACAGCAATAATTCCAATTACTTTATTTTCATCAGCTAAAATTAATGGTGTTTGCCCTTCATCTGCTAATTTATTGATTATTTCATTTGTTTCTTTTAAAGCAATTTTCTGTTCAATTAAATATTTTTTATTACCAATATAATATTTCTTTTTAGCAATTATCCCTTCAACACCTAGTCCAGAATGGCTTTCATAGTTTTCAACAGCTAAGGCTGTTAAATTTAAAGAATTAGCTTTATCAATAATAGCTAGTGCTAGTGGATGTTCTGATTTTAATTCTAATGAATAGGCAATATTTAATATGTCACTATCATCAAAGCTAATAATATCAACAACTCTAGGTGTACCTTCAGTAATTGTACCTGTTTTATCTAGAATGATTGTTTTTATAGAATGTGTTTTTTCTAAAATTTCCGCATTTTTAATTAAAAGACCATTTCTAGCAGCTACTCCTGTTGAAACCATAATTGCTACAGGAGTTGCCAACCCTAAGGCACATGGACATGCGATAACTAAAACAGAGATGCCAATTCCAAAAGCAAAGCTTGGTGATTCTAAAAAGCAAAAAACAATAAAGCTTATTAAAGCAATCAGCATTACAATTGGAACGAAGAAGAAGGATATTTTATCAGCTAGTTTTGAGATTGGAGCTTTAGAATTGGCTGCCTCCTCAACTAATTTAATGATTGTATTGATTGTTGTATCATCGCCAACCTTAGTAGCTTTAATTGTGATATAACCACTATTTAAAATAGTTGATGAAATTACCTCATCATTGACACTCTTATATACGGGGATACTTTCACCGGTTATATTACTTTGGTCAAAGGTTCCTTCACCAGAAAGAATAATTCCATCAACAGGTACTTGCATACCTTTTTTAATGACTACTAAATCATCTTTTTGGACATCCTTAGCATTGATAATGACTTCTTGATTATTTTTTAAAACAATCGCCGTTTTAGGTGAAAGATTTACTAGTTTTTGGATTGAGTCATTAGTTTTCTTTTTGGATTTACTTTCTAAATATTTGCCAAAAGAGACTAAAACTAAAATTACAGAAGCTGATTCAAAATATAATTCATGAGCATAATGAGCGACATGTTCACCTAAATTCATTTTATAAGCAATTACATATATAATGTAGATACCATAAATTAAGCTTGCAGAAGAGCCTAAAGCAATTAAACTATCCATATTAGGTGAAAGCTTAAATAATCTTTTAAAGCCGTTTGTGAAATAGTGTAAATTCAGAACTATCACTGGTATTGTTAAAAGAAGTTCGGTAATGGCTAATATTAAGACATTTTCATTAAAAATACTTGGAATAGGAATATAAATCATTGGCCCCATTGCTAAATAGAAGACAGCACCTGCAAAAAGAGCAGATACAATTAATCTAACTCCTTTTTTATCTTCCTTTTGTTGTGGGGGTGTATTATTTTTTTCATCTTCTAAAAAGGCTTTATAGCCTGCCCTTTCAACACTGTTAATAATGTTTTCATCATTAGTCTTTTTTTCATCGTATTTGACTACCATAAAATTACCTAGAAGATTGACGTTAACATTTATTGTTCCTTCAACCTTTTCAACAGCTCGTTGAACATGGCTTTGACAAGCTGAACAGGTCATTCCTTCAATTCGATATTTTTTTTCAATCATAATTTTCTCCTATTGAAATCTTTTAAATAAATCAACTATTTCATCTAAAACAGAATCATTGCCATTCAATATATTTTCCTTAACACAGGATTTCATGTGTTTTTCAAGTATTAAATTAGCTAAAGATTTAATTGATTTATCAACAGCTGATAATTGAATCAATATATCATCACAATAACGATCATCATTAATCATATTAGTGATACCTCGAATTTGCCCTTCAATACGATTTAACCGTGATACCATTATTTTCTTATCATCATTACTTCTAATAGTCGTTTTATTTGAACAACAATCCATAATTTCACCTCAACTTATTATATACCCCCATTGGGTATATTGTCAATTATAAATGATTAAACTTGAAAAAATTGGTAAAAAATAAAAGTAGAGTTGAAAATTAATTTGACATTTAGCAAGTTCTGCGTTATCATAAAATTACTTAAGGGAGTAGGTGACCTTAAACATTTAGGTAGTAGTATTCGTCAAGCCGATTAACAAATCCGGAGCTACTTTTAACATCAAGACTTAAGTATAGGAATACTATACTTGTCAATATATTTTTAAAACAGACAGGTATAGAACCTGTTTTTATTTTTTAGGAGGAAGAGTAATGAGTGAGTTTAAAGATGTGTCATTTGAAAAGTATGACATCAACCAAACGACAAGTGCCTTGCAAACAAACATTGTTTCAGGTCTTGATTCTAATGAGGCTTTGGAACGTTTGGAAAAATATGGTAAAAATGAATTGGTTGAGAAACAAAAGAAATCTTGGTTTATGATATTTTTAGGGCAATTAAATAATCCAATGATTTTCGTTTTATTTGCTGCCATAGCTGTTACAATAGGTGTTTCAATTTATGAGACAGTTAATTCAATTAAATCAGGTAACGGCTTTGATTTTGTTTCTACAGGTGACTGGCCTGATGTTATAATCATTTTAGCAGTAATTATTTTGAATGCTGTTATAGGAACCTTCCAAGAAATTAAAGCTGAAACATCACTAGAGGCTTTAAAAAAGATGTCATCACCTGAAAGTACAGTTTTAAGAGATGGTAAGAGAAGCAAAATAAAATCAAGTGATTTAGTTTGTGGTGATATTGTTATTTTAGAAGAAGGTGACACTGTTGGTGCTGATTTGAGATTGGTTCAAAGTGTCAATTTAAAAATCAATGAATCATCCTTAACAGGTGAGTCTGTTCCGGTTGAAAAAGATTGTAATGTTGTCTTTAGCGATTCAGTTGGCATAGGTGATCGAATCAATTGTGCTTATATGTCAACAACAGTAGCCTATGGTCGTGGTATGGGTGTTGTTACTAAGACTGGTATGCAAACGCAGATTGGTCAAATTGCTAGTGCTATTTCTGATACAGAAGCAGAAGATACACCTTTGCAAAAGGTTTTAGCCAAGCTATCTAAAGCTTTAGGCTTTTTAACTTTAATCATAGTTGTTTTAGTTCTTATAGTAGACATAATTTGGATTTGTGTTGATGGTAAAGCTACTTTAATTGAGGCCTATATTGAATCTTTACTATCTTCAATATCTTTAGCTGTTGCGGCTATACCTGAGGGTTTACCTGCAGTTGTAACAATCGTTTTAGCTATTGGTGTTCAAAGAATGGTAAAAGCCAATACAGTTGTTAGAAAACTACCTAGCGTTGAAACATTAGGTGCAGTGAGTGTTGTGTGCTCTGATAAAACTGGTACTTTAACGCAAAATCAAATGACTGTTGTTGAAGCCTATGTGAATAATCAATATTTTAAAAAAGATGTATTTAATAAAAATAATACACTTAATGAATTAATTTTACTAGCTAAAGGTATGAGTTTATGTTCTAACGCTACTGTTGATGAAGGTTTATATGGTGACCCAACAGAAATAGCCTTAGTTGCTTTTGCAAATCAGTTTGATATGCATAAAGCCGATTTAGAGGCTAAGACACCAAGAGTAGATGAATTACCTTTTGATAGTGTTAGAAAAATGATGTCCACTAAGCATACTGAAAATAAGAAGAGTATTGTTTATACAAAGGGTGCACTCGATAGTATTTTAAAGGGAACCACTCATATTTTAGAAAATGGTATTGTTAGAGAAATAACGGAAATTGATATTGAAAATATTTATAAGGCTAATTCATATTTTTCTGATAAAGCGTTAAGAGTTTTAGCTTTAGCCTATAATAATAAAAATAATATAACTGAACAAGATTTAATTTTTGTTGGTTTAGTAGCAATGATTGATCCACCTAGAGCTGAAGCAAAACCAGCAGTTGCTAAATTTAAAGAAGCAGGTATTACAACCGTTATGATTACAGGTGACCATAAGGATACAGCTTTTGCGGTAGCTAATGAACTAGGTATTTGTGAAAGTAAGGATCAATGTCTAAGTGGTGCTGATGTTGATAAAATGAGTAGTGATGAGCTTCAAGAGGCTTGCAAAAAGGTTCGTGTATTTGCTCGTGTATCTCCTGAAAATAAGGTCATGATAGTTAAGGCTTTCCAAGCTCTTGGTAATATTTGTGCAATGACTGGTGATGGTGTTAATGATGCTCCTAGTCTTAAGACTGCCGATATTGGTATTGCAATGGGGATTACCGGTACAGATGTAGCCAAAGGTGCAGCTGATATGGTTTTAACTGATGACAATTTTGCTTCAATCGAAAAGGCTGTTGAGGAAGGACGCGGTATCTATGCAAATATTCGTAAAACTGTTTTCTTCCTTTTAGGTAGTAATATTGCTGAAGTTTTAGCAATGTTCATTTTAATTTGTATTGGTTTACCTGCTCCTCTGATTGCCATTCATTTGCTTTGGGTTAATTTGATTACTGATTCATTACCAGCTATTGCTTTAGGTATGCAGCCAAAAGATCCAAATTGTATGAAGGAAAAACCTCGTGATTCAAAAGAAGGTATTTTTGCTAATGGTGGTATTAGCTTAACAATCGGTTATGGTGTGATTATTACAATTGCAGTATTGATTGCCTATTTTACTTGCGGTTGGTTAAATGGTGCTGCTTCATTGTCTGAAATCAAACATTTATATGATATTGATGCTAATATTTTACATCAAGCTCAAACAATGGCTTTTACAACCCTAGCCTTTTGTGAATTATTCCATATGATTGGAATGAGTAATGTTGATAAATCTTTTGTCCATATTTTTAAAGATAAAAATTGGATGTTGTTTATTGCTTTTGTGTTAGGAATTTTCTTACAATTATTTGTAATTGAAACTCCAGGAGTTAGAGATGTTTTCTCTACTTATAATTTGAGTGGTACGGAATGGTTGATAACAGCTTGCCTATCAATTATACCACTTGTTGTTCATGAAATTGTGGTTTTAGTCAAATGGCTTAAAAATAAAAATAAAGCCTAAAAAAATCTGCTAGGTTTTGTCCTAGCAGAATTTTTTTATAATTCATTATATTTTTTCTTAATATATTCATCAATTTCTTCAGCCACCTTTTTAGTAGCTGCCACAGCTTCAACAACTGTTCTAGCACCAGAAACTACATCACCAGCAGCATAAACACCAGGTCTTGTAGTGGCACCCTTATCAGAGGCTTCAATAAGACCTCTTTTATTTGTGTCAATTTGCTTAGTGTTTTTAACGATGTTTGTTTGAGCCCCCTGACCAATCGCAATGATGACAGAAGAACAATCAAATTTAAAAGCATTAGCACTATCATTTTCATAGGTAATAGTACCATCTTCATGTTCAATTTTTTTAACTGGTTCAACGATGATACCATTTTCTTCAATGCGAATAGTATTAAGATAATAATTCATCTTAACACCATCAACTTCAGCAAGCATTAATTCTTCCTCTAAAGCAGTTACTTCCTCACGACCTCTGAAGAAGATGATGTCAACCTTAGCTGTTGTTTTTCTTAGAATTGTTCTAGCAGCATCCATAGCCACATTACCAGCACCGATAATTACAACATGGTCACCTAGATTATTATATGAATCAGGATTCTTTAAGAAATCGATAGCAAAATGGACATTACCTAAAGTTTCACCAGGAATTCTTAAACGATTAGGTTTCCAAACGCCTGTACCAATAAAGATAGCATCATAACCATCTTCAAACATATCGTCAATAGTAATTGTTGGTCCAATCAAGGTATTAGGTCTAAAACTGATACCTAAATCATTCATTCTATCTAAAAGCTTATCAAGGATACTCTTCGGTAGTCTAAATTCAGGAATTCCATATCTTAATACTCCTCCGATTTTATCCTTAGAGTCAATAATTGTTACACTATAACCCTTTTTGGCAAGAATGATTGCTAGAGTTAAACCAGCAGGACCAGCCCCGATAATGCCAACTAAATGACCATTTTTTTCAGAGGCCTTTAGTCTTGCTTTTTCTAAATAAAAGTTAGAAATATAATTTTCAACTTCATAGAATTTAATAGGCGAATTTTTGTGATTTAAAACACAATGGCCTAAGCAATTTTTTTCATGAGGACAGATCAATGAACATATTGCGGTTAAGGGATTATTATTGAATAAAAGTTCACCAGCTTCATCCATTTTTCCATCTAGTAACATTTGCATAACTGTTGGAATTTCCGTACTTACTGGGCATCCTTCTTTACATAAAGGTCTTTTACATTTTAAACATCTTTGGGCTTCAGTTAAAATTTCACTCATTTTTTCACCTCATAATATAACTCATGTATAAATTATACCAATTTTTTTTAAAAATAGAAAGCGTTTTATTTATTTTCTCATAATAAATATGATACAATAGTCACATGGAACAAAATAAGTTGAATTTTGTAGTAACTGAGACTACAACTTTAAATGAAATATTAAAAAAGAATTTATCAAGGCGCTTTTATAGGTATCTTAAACATGAGAAAGTAGAAATTTTAGTCAATGGATCTAGCAAAAAAGGTTATGAAGTTGTCAATCCGAATGATATTATTGAAATCACTTTACCAATATCTAAAAAAGAAATGAAGTGGCAACAAGCGGACAAACCACCTATTGTTGTTTATGAAGATACTAATTATTTGATTGTCAATAAAGAGGCTGGTCTTTTAACAATTCCTACTAAAGCTGATCCGCATAGTCTTTATCAACAAGTGGCATTATATTTAAAAAATGCTGACATCCATATTTTAAATCGTTTAGATAGAGAAACTAGTGGTTTAGTTGTGATAGCTAAAAATCGCTATGCCGCTAGTTTATTACAACCAACTCATAAGCATATAATTCGTAAATATTATTGCCTAGTAGAAGGTCAAGTGGAAGATAGTGGAACAATAATAAATTATATTGCTAAAAGCAGTGATAGTAATAGGCGTTTTGTTTCCTCATCAGAAAATGGCCAATTGGCTATTAGTCATTATAAAGTAATCCAAAAAAATCCTAATAGTACCTTATTGGAATTTGTATTAGACACCGGTCGAACTCATCAAATAAGGGTTCATACTAGCAATATGGGTCATCCAATTGTTGGTGATGAGCTTTATGGTACAGCTGGTGAACGTTTATGTTTAACTAGCTATTATGTGGAGTTTATTAACCCATTTAGTAAGCAAAAAGTTAAAGCCGAGATAGGATGTGAATTTTAATTGGAAGAAGAAAAGAAAAAAAGATTTAGAATAATCAGAATTATTATTCAAGCGACAATAATTTTGTTACTTATTGGATTAGCAATTTATGGCATAGTAAAATTATATCCCATTTTTAAGGCTATTCAAGATGATGAATCCTATCGAGAAACTGTCCTTGATACAATACGTTCTTTTAACAGTTTTGGTTGGATTATTTTAATTTTAGCTCAAATCCTTGAAGTTGTTTTAGCAATTATTCCATCAGGTCCAATTGTCATCATAGCTGGAATGCTTTACAATCCAGGAATAGCACTACTTATTTGCGTTATTGGGCAGGCTGTAGGAGCTTTAGTTGTTATTGGTTTAGTCAAACTTTTTGGTTATAGTTTTATTGCTTTATTTATTGATCCTGAACAGACTACTAAATTCAGGCTTTTAAAGGATGGCAAAAGGTGTGGCGTATTAATGTTTTCATATCTTTTAATCCCTTTTTTACCAAAGGATCCAATTAACTTTATTGTTCCTTTTACAAAGGTAAAGGTTCGCTATTATATTGCTATTAATTTCTTTGCTAGGTTACCTATGACAATAGTGTCAGTCTTGTTTGGAAATTCTTTAATTTCAGGTAACTATACGCTAGTAATTGTTATTGCTTCCCTTTGTGCAGTTGCTTCATTATTATGCTTTATATTTAATAAAAAGATTGTTTTATTTATTGATAAGCTAACATCTAAAAAAAATAAAGAGATTGTAGAATAAAGCCAAGCAGATTAGTCCATACTATTTGTGAAAGGGTGAAAAAGTATGACTAACGTTAATTGCAATGCAAGAGCTTGTGGCTACAATGAAAATAGTAAGTGTGCTAAAAAGCATATTGATGTTGAAGGCTTATTTGCTAAAAGTAAAATAGGTACTTTCTGTCAAAGCTTTAAAAATCCTCACAATTCCGATGTTTTAGTTTCAGAAATGGCTAGAGAAATGGCTTTAGAACCATCAACAGTTCGTGTTTTGTGTAGTGCTAACTATTGTATCCACAATGACAATAATGAATGTGTGGCAAAAGAAATAAAAATTGGCAATGAAAATGCCAATTATCGTAGTGAGACTGAATGTGATAGTTTTAAGGCTCGCTAAAAAAGTCCCTTATATCAAAATTAATTAATTCTGGATGAAATTGAACACCATAAATATTCAAATATTTATGTTTTACAATTTCGATTTCATCATCTATGCTTTTGGCAATAATTTCTAAATCGCAAGCTAACTTATCGATGCTTTGGTGATGAAAAGAATTAACTAGCTGGTATTTATTTTTATAATAAATAAAATGATTTTCATTATTATGATGTAAGATATTTTGTTTAAGAGTGCCACCTAGAAATACATTTAAACTTTGAATACCTCTACAGATACCAAGTAGAGGTTTTTTATTTTTTATAGCATAAAGAATTATTTTTTGATCTAAAAGATCCATTTCTTCATCTACATTATAGCAAGCATAATTTTTTTGATTATAGTATTTTGAATCAAGATCATAACCTCCTGGAATTAAAAAACCATCAAAATATGTTAGAGGAGTATTAATGGTTATAAAATCATAGTCTAGTCCAGCTTTTTGGAGCATTAACAGATAACTTTGATGAACAAAGTAATCTATATCATTTTTTCTAATGGCCACACCAATTAGCATATTATCACCCATTTAAATATATTTATTTTCTGATTTTTTTATGAGATAATAAATGTGGTGATTTAAATGATAGAAGATATTAAAAAATGGTTGATAGAAAATTCAGATAAAAAGCAGAGGGAATTTTTGGCTGGTTTAATACCTAATTCCTTACCAATTATTGGAGTTAAAACACCTGTATTAAGAAAGAAAGCTAAAGAGATTATTAAAGATGATTATGAATTATTTTTAGAAGAATGTGATGATTCATCTTTAGAAATTTGTTTGTTAGAAGCTTATGTTATAGGAACTGCTAAAATAACTAAAGAAAAGCGGGCATCTTATCTTGATATATTTATTCCTAAAATTCAAGATTGGGCTATTAACGATGGTTTAGTTTCTTCTTTAAAATGTATTAAAAAAGACTATCATTTTTGGTTTGAATATTTACTTAAATATCAAGATAGTTCAAAAGAGTTTGAAGTTCGCTTTTTACTTATTACTTTGATGAGTTATTTTTTAACAGATGAATATATTGATTTAGTTATTGATGTTGTTAAAAGGGTTAAGGTAAATGCTTATTATGCAAAGATGGGTTTGGCTTGGTTTTTAGCTACAGCTTTAGCTAAACAAGAAACTAAGATAATTGAATTGTTAGAAGAAGGCTTATTTGATAAAGAGGTTATGGCTATGACCATCAGCAAAATTAGACAATCATTTAGAATTTCACCGCAAATAAAAGAAGATGTGTTGAAATATAAAATCTAACTTTATTCATAAAGTAACTATAGTAATAAAATAATGTTTCATAATTAAATAATTTTATGATATAATTAATCTATAATATTATTTAGAAGCAAAGGAGAAAAATATGGATAAAAAAATTGCAAAAAAGGTCCTTTTAGAATGTTTAGCAACGGGTGGAGATTATGCTGAAATTTATTTAGAGGATACAATCAAAAATTCAATTCGATTAATGACAAAGCAAATTGATGATATTAATGCTAGTCATCTATATGGTGCGGGCATTAGAATCCTTAAAGACAATGCTGAGGTCTATGGCTATACTAACGATGTTAGTGAAGCTGGTTTATTAAAGTTAGCAAGAAATCTAAGAAGTGCTTACAATTCGAAGGTTCTAATTTCTGATTTAAAATTTACTGATTGTGAAGTCAATAAGCATACAGATTTTAAGGTTTTATCAAAGGACATTCCTAACTCTTCCAAGCTTTGTTATTTAAATACATGTGTTGATGTAATTAAGAATTATAGTCCAAAAATTGTTCAAGCAATAGCAACTTTTACAGATGAAACGCAAACTGTTACAATTGCCAATTCCAATGGTGTTTATAAAACAGATGTGCGTAATCATCAAAGAGTTGGCGCTGTAGCAGTTGCTTCCGATGGTAAGGATATGCAACAAGCTTCAAATTCTTATGGTGGAAATTTTGATATTACCGCATATGAAAATTATGATTTTAAGGATTTTGCTTTAAAGATTGCAGAGACAGCTGTGGCTTCTTTAGAAGCTGAAGACATGGTTGGTGGTGTTTATGATGTTGTTATTCATAATGCTTTTGGTGGTGTCATTTTCCATGAGGCTTGTGGACATTCTTTGGAAGCTACTAGCGTTGCTAAGGACATGTCAGTATTTTGTGGCAAGCTTGGTCAAAAGATTGCTGCTGATTGTGTTACAGCTATTGATGATGGTACAATTCCTAATGAATGGGGTAGTGCTAATATTGATGATGAAGGGAACCCAACTAAAAAGAATGTCTTAATTGAAAATGGTATATTAAAGAGTTATATGGTTGATATGCGTAATGGTCGTAGAATGAATACCTCTGCAACCGGTTCATCTAGGCGTCAAAGCTATCGTTTTTCACCAACATCTAGAATGACTAATACTTATATTGCTAATGGTAGTAGTACTTTTGAAGAAATCATTGCAAATACGAAGTATGGTTTATTTGCTAAAACAATGTCTGGTGGCTCTGTGTCTCCTGCAACTGGTGAATTTAACTTTGCAGTTGGGGAAGGTTTCATGATTGAAAATGGTAAGCTTACTAAGCGTGTTAAAGGTGCAACTTTAATTGGTAATGGTAAGGATACTCTATTAAATATTGATATGGTGGCCAATAATCAATCATTTGGTTATGGTATGTGTGGCTCAGCCTCTGGTAGTATTCCAGCTTGTGTTGGTCAACCTACAATCCGTGTTAAAAATATGACCGTTGGTGGTAATGGAGGTAAGAAATAATGAATTTCACTAAATTACAAAAAGCTGCCAAAGTGGCTGGTATTACAGAAATTGAAGTTTACGCTGAACAGGGTAATGGTATTGAAATTACAGCCTTTAATGGTGAAATTGAAAAGAATACAGCATATAATACGAATGTTTTAGCTATTCGAGGTGTTTATAATAATCAAATTGTTACTATTTATGAAGAAAATGATAGTGATGAGGTAATTCCTTCAATCATTGCTAAGATCAAAGATAATTGTTCAATTATGAATAAGGTTGACCCTTTCTTTATCTATGGTGGTGATAAGAATTATCCCAAAATTGCTGAAAAGGAATGTGACTTTGATAAATATAGCTTAGAAGATAAGTCTAATTTATGCTTGGAGGTTACTAAAAAGCTAAAAGCTGCTAGTGAATATGTTACTAAGACTGAAGTTAGCTATGAAGAAACTGAGGTAACTACAACCATTAAAAATTCTAATGGCTTAGATGTTAAAAGTCATGCTCGCTATGGCTTTTTAGTAGTTGAAGCTATTGCTGAAAAAGCTGGTGAAACGAAGACAGGCTTTGATTATGTTCGCTTTAATTCTATTAAAAATTTAGATGTAGACAGCCTTGTTTCCTCAGCTGTTAAGGATGCTGTTGGTTCATTTGGGGCTGAAAGTATTGCATCAGGTAGCTATCCTGTTGTTTTAGATAAGAAGGTTGTAAGTAGTATCTTAGGTGCCTTTTCTAGTATTTTTTCAGCCGATGGTGTCTTAAAAAATATGTCATTTTTAAAAGGTAAGTTAGGTGAAAAAATCTTTGGTGATAATATTACTTTAGTTGATGATCCCCTATCTTTAGATGCTCCAGCCCAACATCCATTTGATGATGAGGGTGTTTGTTGCTACAGTAAGAATGTAGTAGAAAATGGAGTATTAAAAACTTATTTACATAATCTAAAGACAGCAGCGATGATGAATACAACTTCAACTGGTAATGGTTTTAAGGCTGGTGTTCAAGGTTCTGTTGGTGTGAGTCCTTCAAATCTTTATTTGAAACCAGGTCAAGTTTCATTTGCTGGATTACTAGAGCAAGTGAAAAATGGTGTATATATTACAAATGTTGCAGGATTACATGCTGGTTTAAATCCAATTAGTGGAGCATTTAATCTTCAGTCTAGTGGCTATTTAATTGAAAATGGTAAGCTGTCTAAACCAGTAACTTTAATTATTATTTCTGGTACATTACAAGAATTACTTAATAATGTTTTAATTGTGGGTAGTGATTTTGAATTCAAAAGGGGAGTAGGAGCACCTAGTTTAGCAATTAAATCTATGGCTGTTTCTGGTAAATAACAAATGATTTGTAATAAGATGCGTTATTCCTATAGTTACATTGGTAATTTTGTGGAATTATTGACAAATAATGAACAAAGAATTAAAAATTTAATGCTTGAATATGAAATTCAAAGTAAAACTGATAAGCTTCCTGATGGTCGTGAAGTTAAGTTATTGATGTTTTCTAAGCAAAATATTAATGTCCGCTTTATGCCTATGCGTATTGATTATAATTTTGCTTTAACAAATCCTAAAACTAATAGTGAAGAAATTTTTAATGAGGCCAAAGAGTTCTTTAAATTATTAGGTGAGATTTTTGATTTTGTTGTTGGACAACGAATCGCTATAGTTGCACAATGCTTTATTCGAAATGATGATGGTCTGGCTGTTACAAGCTTTGCGGATAAGATGGGACTATCTGAAAACTTTGGTGATTGTAATGAACTTGCTTTTAAAATCAATACACCAAAGACCTATTTTGAACGTCTTAATTCAGTAGTTAATGTTGATATGGGTGAGGCCAAAAATAATAAGACTCAAGAGAAGATGCCAGTTTTATTAGTTAGCTTAGATGTTAATACAATGGCTAATAATCAAACACCACGCTTTTATCCTAAAAATTTTGAAAATGATTTTAGTGATTTGTTTGTGGAGGTAGAAAGTCGTTTTCAAACTTTAGAAAAATATTAAAATGGGAATTTTCCCATTTTTTTATATAATAAAAAAGAGCTCCGAAGAGCTCTAATTTATATTTACTTTACGATTGTACCAAATACTTGACCAGCTAAAGCCCCAGCGTTAGATTCATCAGTATCAACATGCATTGCTAAAGCATAGTTAGAAGAAACACGAATTACAGTATCACCAAAAATTAATGATCTGCCTGTCTCATTAGTAACCTTAACATTAACAATTTGACCATTCTTAACCCCAAATTCATCAGCATCAGTAGGAGTCATATGAACATGACGCTTAGCTACGATTACACCTTCAGTAAGTTCAACCTCACCAGCAGGACCTACTAGCTTACAACCAGCAGAACCAGCTACATCACCAGATTCTCTGATTGGAGCTACAATACCTAATGTACGAGCATCTGATAAAGAAACTTCAACTTGATCTTTATCTCTTTCAGGTCCTAGTATAGAACAATTTAATTCACCTTTAGGACCAACAACCTTAACCTTTTGGTTAGAAGCAAATTGACCAGGCTGAGAAAGCATCTTCTTAACCTCTAATGTTGCACCTTCACCAAAAAGTTTAACTAGAGTTTCCTTTGTAACATGAACGTGTCTAGCACTTGTTTCAATAATAAATTCTTTCATAATCAATTTCCTTTCAATTTAACTACTCTATAATTATAGCACATATTTATAAAAAGAGTAATACTAAAAAGACAAAAAAAGCTAATGAAAAAATTTTCATAGTATTTTTAGAGGATTATCATGTTATTTTTATTAAAAATACTTTAATTTAACTAAAAATGAATAGTTTTTATTGTAATTAATGTAAAAATGCATTATTATTTAGCGAGAAGGTGGTAAAATGTTTTATAATTTATCAGCTATTGTGATTGGCTTATTGTTGATTTTTTCAGCATATAGTTTTTATAAAGCTAAACTTTCAAATTTGATGATAGTTGTTTCTTTAATTTGTTCAAGTGGTTTTTTAGCTAGCGGCATTGTCGGTTTTATGGTTCCTGATAATTTAAGCTATATAGTAATCCTTATTATGCTAGTTTTTGCTATTATTTATTTAGTAGGATATATTATTTTTAAAAAAAGGCTAAAACACCAAGAAGTAGAAAAGGTAAACGGGAAATAAAAAATTTAGAATATTTGATTGAATAAATGTTAATAATTTGCAGATGAATAGATATACCTAAAAATCCTAAGGCTGATAGTGTAACAAAACTATTATTATTATTTTGAGCTAGACCTCCCAATATTTCTAAATAAGGATAGAAGATAAAACTCTCTTTAAAAAAAAGTTTTATTATAACTCTAAAAATAACTAAAATTCCTAAAATATTGATTACAATATCAATGTTTTTTCTTAAAGAATTAAAAAAGGTTTGAGTTAATTTCTTTTTTTCAAAACTTATTGGTAAGGTAATAGTTCTTTTTTTATTAAATAATTGCATATATATGCAAGAAATCAAAGTTAGAAGAGAGTAAAAAAGGAAGAGACTAACTTTAATACTATTACAGATTAATAGTGTGTATGGTAAAGATAAAAAAGAAAAAGCACAGATTAAATTATCAGCTTCATTTTTAGATATTTCATTACGTTCTAGACAGTTTTTTATTACTTTAGTTGAGGCTGGGGCCCCACATAAAAAGCTTAAAATAATAATAAAAGCACTTTTCTGATAATTTATATTGAAAATGAATTTAAAGATAGGGAAAAGTAACTTGCTAAGCTTTTGGGTTAAAGGCATAGTTTCTATTAAGTCTAATATAACAAAACTAGGATACATAGTAGGTAATAAAACAGAAAACCAAAGATAAGAAGCATTGTAAACTTCTTGAGATACTATTTGAGGATTTGTAAATAAAAGGAATAGAACTATAATTAAAAAAATGGTCATTATTATCACATTTAATTATATCCTTTTAATTTAAAAATAATCACTCTAATATAATAAGAAATCTTCTGTAATTCTAGATATTATAATAATATTAATCAACAATAAAGTATTAGAGTATTCTATTAGCACATTTAAAATTTTGCATTAAACTACTTAAAAAGTATGATAATTAAAGTAAATTGGAGAATATATTTCGATGTTAACAAAGAAAATATTTAATTTATCTACATATTTAGTATTACAAATAAATATTATTATTTTTTTGATGGGATTTTTAAAATAAAAAACGAATCAAAATTAGAAGCTTTAGACAGTATGAATATTCCATCTTCAACCTATCGTAAAAGCAGGAAAGATAATGCGATTAAGAATGATAATCATCTTATTATATTAAAATACTTTGGTATAAGTGAAAAACTAGGAAAATTAGAGGAGTACGAGCAAGTAATTAATGAACTTTTTTCTAATATATATTATAAAAATAATCAGTTAATTGAAAAATATTCAAAGATACTTGAAGGATATATAGAAGAGAATAATTACTTAAAACCAATATTTACATTATTTAGTATTCTTGTCAAAATTGTCACCTTAAAAGAAACTAAAAAAATTTATGATGGAATAAAAGATGACATAGATTACTTATGCTTTTTTCAGAAAATTATTTTGAGAAAGATTTTAAAATTCTCTATCGAATATTACTTTATTTTGCAAATAGAAGTGATGCATGCTTGAAAGATTATTTAATGGATGATCAATATCCTCATTTATCTTGGTTATATTATCATTTGCGTGGAACTTTCAATTATTATTCAAAAAATTATACTGGGGCTATTTTATATTATACTAGTGCGATGAATTTTTATTTAAGAGATTTAAATATTAAAAGAGTACTTGAGTGTCAGTTAAATATAGGTGCCATGTATAATTATATTCATGCATATAAAGATGCACTAAATAAATTATCCCCTTTAGTCGAATATGCGTTATACCAAACAACAGATATTCCATTAAGATGTTATTCTATTATGCATTATTTTATAGCATTGCTTCAAATTAATGCTTATGATGAAATCATGCTTGCTTTAAATAACTGGGAGAGCGGGCCTGAGATTATAAATGATGTGTCTGCAATGGTTGGAATTATTGCTTCATATAAGGCAGGAGTAAAAGAAAAAATGTTAAAAGAGTCGTTAAAGTATAGAATAGAAAGAGATATAGATGTTAAGAGTATTTTTGACAAACTTTATCATAAGATGCCTCTTCCTAAAAGTTTTAATGATGGAAATATATACTTTTATTTAGATTTAATAAAAGAAAAAGTTGAAATTTGTTGATATTTATTGTTTAATTTGACAAAATGCTATCGTTGCTACAAAAACGATAGCATTTTTTTTGATTTGTTTTGCAAAAAATGTCACTCATTAGTTGGCAATGAAATTTTACAAGTTAAAGATTAAATCCTCCATGAAGGGAGGATAATTGAAATGAAGAATTAGTAAAAAAAATGTTCATTCCATTGGCCATTTTAGTTACTGCATTTATAATTGCATTAATTCCTATGGAGCGAATTTGTAAAGATCGTAATTCCGATATTGTTGCTTTATGGGATGATGGAAATAGTCGCGAAGGTATTGTTTCATTTTTTTTTTGCGAACATCTATCAAAGCGCTAATAAGATGAAGAAATTTTAGAGAATTCATAACCTCTGAAATTTCTTTTTTTCTTTTTACTATTTTTTGGTTGTGAATTGAGAACATCTAACGGATTAAATTTATAAGGAATTATGGATAATTATAGAAAAAGGATAATTGAAACTGCGTTCCTTATAATTGGTTTGCTTTAGATATAAAGGAGTAACTAAAGGAAACTATGAAAATTGGGAGTAATGTAGATTTTAGTTTTCTTCCTTGCTTCCTAATAATTTGGGAGGCAAAGATGTTAAAAATAGTGGATTTGATTCTAGAATATAAAACTTCTCATATTGAAAGGACTGCAGAAGAAATAATGAATATTGTTTTGCCAATGATTATGAACAAAGTAAAATTAATTAGAGCAGATTATAGAGAGGATGTTATACAGGATTTAAAAATGAGTTTGTTTTCAATTATTAATATTGCAGTCTTCAAAGATGCTGACATACCAGAATCATTATTTAGCAAGGACAACCTCACTTTACTTAAATTAAATAATTTTTCAAATGAAATTATAATAAAATTGTTTAATAATAAATATCTAAAAAATTTCATTGATGAATCAGGTATAGAAGTTTTAGAGAATGCTTTTATAGATGAAAATGGCTATATGAAATTTAAAATTGATTTTGCTAAATTTAATTTTAGAAATCAATTTTTTAGTTTGATAGAGAAAAGATTTGATTCTGTACTTGCTACATTTTACAGAAATAATATGGATTATTTTACTAAAGAAAAAATGAAACTTAATAGATTAACAACAGATGGTGATGAGTTTATTGAGTTCGTTCCTGATAATTCTCGTAAAAAAATTAATTTTGAGAAATTGGGAATATCAAAGAAAGATATAGAATTTTTAAACCTTTTTATAGATGGTGATAGAATTTACTCTCAAACTGAAGTTGCTAAAATCTTAGGCACCTCACAGCAATATATTTCTAAAAGAATTAAAGAAATTCGTAATAAATATAAAGACATTATTAATAATTAAGAAAGTATTAACTATTTTGCTAAAGTAAAATATAGGTACTTAGGTAATAGAAAATATTAGTAATTATTTTTTTAAAATTTGACAATTTGTTTTTTTATTTATTGTTTTTAGAAAAAATGCTAGCATTTTATAAGCAGTTTTCAATAAAAAAATTATATCTTAAACAAATTGTTAAAAAAGAATATTGGGCTGAGTTTGACATAGATTATCTTTTTTTTATATAATATAGCAAAAGTAGAGGGAGGTACTAAAATGAAAAAATAGTTATGTCTGTTCTAATTTTATTTTCAATAGGATTTTTATGTGGTTGTGAAAGTGTTGTTCCAGTTAAGGGCGCATTTTTTTCAGAAAAAACATTAGATGAATGTAATCTTAAAGGACTTCCAATACCTACTGGAAGATATGTTACTTACGCTTGTTTTTCTAATATATTATATCTTTCTATGACTCCAGAAGAATATGATGCGTATAAATTTGAAGTGATAAAATACATTGCTGAAAGGGAAGATATAGTATTTTGGGGAACTACAGAATATGAATTCTATGCAACTGAGGTTGATATAGCACCCAAACCAAGATATGTTTTCAAATATGATAGCCTAGAAAAATATGTAACAGAGAACTATTTTTTGTCTATTCCATTTACGACAATGGAATTAGATGAAGAAGGAAAATATCAGAATTGTTTTGGCTTATGTTTAAATAATACTGCAAATAAAATAAAATTGTCTAATGGAGATATGTTTTATTATAATCATAAGATGTTTATCTATGAATATACTCCTGCTGATATATTATATACTCAAAAATAATAAAACAATTTAGTTGTAGTTTTCTTGTTTTATGCAGATTAACTAGATGAGATCTCAAAAAAACAAAAAAGGAGTCATATCTAGATATAAAAATTTAAAACTAATTTGCTATAATTTCAAGGAACCCATTCTAAAGAAGAAACACTTGTGTATGAGTGGTTGCAAATATTTTACATCTGTTATTTAAATAGAGTCCATATCAATCCAAAATATGAAAGAAATAAATATGTGAAGCTATATAAGTCATTAGATAATCCAAATTATATCAACTCTATTTTTGAGAAATTTAATCATGAAAGTAAATTTGAACAAGGTGCGTTGCTCATTATTTTATCAATCTTAATTTCAAAAAAATCAGGTATTATATTCCGTTATTTTGATTATGTATTTAATAATTTTGACATTGAAAATATAAACTATATAACAGATTATTTAGAAGGCTTTATAGAAACATTTAAATCTTCAGCACCTAAAAGAAAAAAATTAAATCAAGTGCTCATTGTATTGAAAGATAATATAGATTTTTTCAAGAAAGAAAAAATTAAAAGTTTATCTTTATTTGGATCTATGGTTAAGGGAAGTAATACATATAAAAGTGACATAGATTTATTGGTTTATTTTGACGATATCCCATCCTTCGAGAAGGAGATACATTGTAGAAAAGTGTCAGCTCATCTAAGCAGTATATTAGATTGTGAATGTGATATTGTTGAAGAAAAAGAAGTGCTATATGATATGATTACTGATGCAATAAGGACAGCTATAAAAATATTTTAATCTAGAATGGCATGCGTTTATGTCATTCTTTTTTTGCAAAAAAAGATGCCAAAATGTTAGCATCAAGAAGAAGTATCATGTGAATCAGAATTTTCAAAATCAATTTTGTCAACTTCTACACCGATATTCTTATTTAATCCTCGCTGCTCTTCCCCTAATAAAGATATAAGAAATTTCATTATAACTATAATTTTGTCTATAATGCTTTTACTTGTTGTTAGAATAAAAGTTGCAATCATAGAAATCAAACTTATCTTTAAACTATCATCAATATTTGTCGTGTTTATTAAGACCAGCAAGCACACAATTGATAGTGTGTAAACAAGTAGCAATAAAAAAGTCTGAACTCCCATATTCCTCATAAAAAATCTATTTAACGTAATAATCTTATTATGTTGAAATTCACGATCTGCCTTCTTCGTTTTAGAAAGTTTATTTTTCATTTTGAACCTCCATATTTTTTAACTTGTAGAAATTTGAAAAATTACAACTAAAACATTTTATAGTTGTTTTTCAACTTTGACTAGCGGATTAAAAAGATGAGGAGGTATTGTGTATGGAATTTGTATCTATTCCAGTGATTGTTGTATTATGCTATTTTATTGGAGAGTTTAGTAAAATTCTTCTAGGAAAGAATGAAAGCAGATATAAGTTTATTCCAATTATAGTTGGAGTAGCTGGTGGGGTTCTAGGATTAATAGCATATTATGTATGTCCAGAAATTATGATAGATGTTGCTAATCCCTTTATGGCAATCATTGTCGGAATCATAAGTGGACTAGCATCTACAGGTGGCAATCAGGTGGTAAAACAACTTTTTTTCAAAAAAAATAAAAATTTGGTTGTAGAAAATGAAGAACCTGCAGATTAGATAGGTGAAAGACAGGAACGCAGATGCCTCCTTTCCCAGTCACGAAAGTGAAAAAGTTCTGTACAGCTAGACAGGGGGAGGGTATCTCACAAGTAGAGCTGAACGGAGTAAACGTAAAAAGGAATAATGAAAGTAATCGAAGTATATGCCTAAGTAAGAGGAAACGATGAACAGACTAGAAAAGAAAATGAGTAAAAAAGTACAATGAAATGAAACAAGTAAACTCGAAAAGGAGGGGGAAGGAAAGCATTGGTATAAATGCACCAGTCTAGCTAAAAAAGAAGGTGACTCGCTGAAAGGTGTGTCATCTTTTATTTTTTTGTTGTGGAAATTAATTATCCTGCAGATTAAATAATTGAGGTGGTGGGTTTTATGTAGAATTTCTTTTTTGAATGCATATGAAAGGAGCTGTTAAAATGATCTCATATTACAATTGAAAAAATGAACACCTTGCTAACAAGCAAACTCAAATGAAATAGCAGGAGGACAATATGGAAGAAATATATGAGTTAACACAAAACAAAAGAATTTTGGTTCGTAAAAAGATAGCCAATTTTTTAGAAAAAACCTTAAGGTACTGTGGGTATGATTTTGATCATGATGTATTTAAAAAGATTATTTATAGTGAAGATGAATATAGGACACCTGTAGAAGAGAAAATTAAAAGTTCTTATGATGCTTATATTTATCTGTTAAGCAATGATAAAAATATGATTTCTAGGAGTTTATGGAAGAAGTTTTATTATATCTATGCTGAACAGGAATTAGAGCAATTCCTTTCAATAAAACTATCTACCAAATACTTTCACTTAAATCATTTAGCTCCGATTGAACAGGCAATAGAGTATCATTTCTATGTTTATCAGGAATTAAAGGATTTAAAGGAAGAAGATAGGTTGATGTTATCTTTGATGATATTCAACTATATTTTAGTTAAAAATCAAATTCCATGTGTTCAATTTTTAATGAAAGATTTAAAAGAATATGTAAAAGCACGAGATTCTTTCTTTAATGGAAATAAGAATCCTATGCTGGAATTTACTTTAAATCTTTTAAAAAACAATCCATATATGGATAAACAGTTTTATAAGGATTTAATTCCTGTTTCTTTATCCGACATCATTCAGTTTGTTGAAGAAAGAAAAGAGGAATTCAAAACAAAATATCAAATTAAAGGTTTATGGATTCATGGTTCTATTGCAAAGAGAATAGAACGTATGGATTCTGACATAGATTTGTTTATTGAAATGTCATTAGATTTACTTTGTGAAGAAAAACAAGCCTTAATTGAAGATTTAAAAAAAGTTTTTTTTGAAAGATTCAAAAGAATGGTGGATATACACGAAATTGTAGAATACCTAGATGATGACCAAATTAAAGAAGCAAGAACAACAAAAAGATTAATTTAAAAAAGAAAGAAGGAATTTTAAAAATGGCAAATAAAGGTTTAAAAGGATACACCAAGCAAATTACTCAAACGATTGGTGATGTTGCAAAGGTATCAGTGAATATTAATAAAACAGATGCAAATATGCATATTATGATTCCACTTATTCAAACACTTGGTCCCAACTCGCTTGCTGTAAGCTTGATTTTTAATTATCAAGATATTAATAAAGATAGAGCATTTGGTAAAGGATGCACAATAAACACATTTAAAGATATTAGATATTCTGGTTCTGTAATTGAAGTCATTGAAGCCGATGGAAGCTCAATCACTTATAGGCTAGATAAAAATGAAACTTATTATAGTAAAGAATCTTCATTGAAAGTAACTAAAGGTACTATATACGTTTCTGGTGATGGAGATTATGATACCTTTATTATTGAGGATCAACAAGGTAATTATGAGTACTTTGATGAGAATTATTCATGGTATCCAAATTCAATCAGGTATGTCAATGGATTTAGAACTACATTAGATGGTGCAAATATGGATAATGGTCAAGGTGCAAAGATTTCATTTACTGAAACAAGTAATTATATGTATAGTAGAGCCACTTATACACAAGATGGCAATGCAAAGTATTATGCTGATTTTACATATGATTCTAGTAAAAGAATTACAGCCGTAAAGCATTATAAGGAATCCAAACTTGTAAAGCATTTATCCATTACTTATGGAACTAATGAGATTACTGTTAAGGATGAAATTTCAAAGGATTATGCAACATACACATTTGCAAATAACTGTGTAAATAAGATTGTTGAAGTCTTAAATGGAAATACAGACAATGCAGTTCAGACAAATATTTCTTATGAGGATAGAAGAACAACTATTACAGATAATGATGGAAGAAAATTATATGTATATTTTGATGATAATAACTTCCCATTATTTGAGATTGATGAAGATGGTAATGCAGTAGAAACAGAATATGATGCAACCACAAAGAAACTAACATCTCAAAGTTCAACTATACCAACGAAGAATAAACTTGAAAATTTATCCTCTATAAATATTGGAAATTTCTCAACAGCAAGCGGAATAACTAAGACAATTGTTAATGTAAGTGATTCTGTATTATCAGGTATATTAGGAACTGTATATAGAATAAAAGGTACAGGAAGTATACAATATACTTATTTGACAAATGGTCTGGGTAGTGATAATATCATGGCTGTTATTTGGGGTAGACAAATATCAGCCTACACAAATTCCTCAGCAGTAAAAGTGACTTTAACAGTAGATGAAAATGATTCGAAAGAATTTAAAAAGACTATTGTTGATAATAATTTTGATATGATGACTTTAGGAGTTAGTGCAATCAATAGTTATTCCAAGATTACTCTTACTATAACACTAACTGGAAATGCAGAAATAGAAATTGGTGGAATTCAACTTTTAAAAAAGGACTTTGGTTCATTTTATCAATATGATGAAAAAGGTAATATGATTGGCTCTGGAAGTGGAAGAGGTACATCGACCTCAGTTTATAATTCTAAAGGACTTCAAACTAGATCTGTTAGCAAGGATTCTGCAATGTATGATTATGAGTATGATGATAAGGGAAATATGACAGCTGCTAAAACTGCCTTTGGTGGTAAAGTTGAAAACACCTATGATTCCTATAATAATGTTACAAAAAGTGTAGCATCAAATGCGGCGGGCACAAAAAAATTAGAAACAACAATTACTTATGAGAATGGACGGCTTGTATCAAGTAAAATAGATGAATTAGGAAACAAAACAAGTTATACATATGATTCTTTTGGTAAAATCAAAAAGGTTACTGATGCTTTAAATGCTACAACAGAATATAGTTATGATGCATTTGATAATTTAACAAAGATATTATTTAATAATTCAGTTTCAGCTAGTTATACATATGATTCACAGAATAAATTAAAAACTGCTATACTTCCTAACGGAACAGGTTATAGTTTTGGCTATGATTCTTGTAATAATCTCAATTCAGTTTCAATGAATGGTGTTTTGATTGTGACATTCACTTATGGTAATAAAACAGGTTTAATCACAAATCAAAAATATGGTTCTTCTGGTGATTCCATTGATTTCATTTATAATACAAAGCATAATATTAAGCAAATTAAGATTAATGGTTCAGTAAGGTATCAATATGAATATGATGATTTTGATCAATTGGTTCAAGTGAAAAATGGCAATGGAACTACTTTGAAATCTTATACTTATAACAATGATGGTCAAGTAGTATCTTCTAATGACAATGATTTGACATTGGATTATCAATACGATAGTTTAGGAGAAGTAAATCAAAGGAAAAGGACTTTAGATTCCAAAATAATTTATGAATCTTATGATAGCATTTCTAGATCTAAAGGGTTTAGTCCTGATAACTTAATTGGTTATTTGCAAGGAAATAAGGATTTTCTAGGAACTATATTTAATGGTAATGCCGAAATTAAGAATCCATCTTATTATTGTAAACCATATAATTATAAAACAGATGATGAAACTGCTCTTTCATTCACTAGATTAGGAGTGATTCCCTGTATAACTTGTGGATTGAATGATCCAATTAGTTATAATCCACCATCTACTCAGTATATTGAAAATAGTGGATGTATTGGTTTTTGGTTCTATCCAACCTCAACACCATCTACTAATAGATATTTATTTTATGTAAAATCAAATTCATCTTATATTAAGAGTCATGTGGCAGTATATCATAATACTAGCAATCAATTAGTACTAGAATTGAAAGATTATAATGAAGATATTATTTCAATTATCACAAGTTCAAATGTTCAAATTAATCAATGGAATTTCTTTGGTCTGAATTTTATGTATCGTGATGATGGCTTAGGTTACGGTAGTGTATTTAATTGTGAATTATATTTGAATGCAGAAATAAAAAAAGGTTGTTATTCCAAGAAAACTATCATTACAGATGGAGGGTTATATCACATCGGTTATCGCTTTGATGGGTCTTGTGGTTATGATGGTTTAGAATGTAAAATTGCAGCATTAATGATTGGTAAGAGATGTCAAATTTCAAGTAAGCAAATGCAGGAATATTATAGTTATACAAAAGACTATATCATTGGTGCTTCTTATTTAGATGAAAATTCAGTTGACTTTAGTGCCACTTCTGTCCATAACCTATCTGAATCAATGTTGAATGAATTTGAAATTTATCCACTTCATAATAGTGTAAAATCATTAAAAGGTAAAGTGCCTATGGCTTATGATGTTAGAAGAATAAGTGACACAGATAAAGATAGGTCTTTTAATTACAATAATAAAATCAAAAGATTTGCTTACGTCGCAGATGAAGGAAGGTTAATATATGATTTAGATATTTCAACTGAAGGAACTATTCTTATGAGGGCATATATGCGTGAGGATACTGACAAGCAATATATTCTTGAATGTAAAGATACAGAAAATCAACGGATTGGTTTATATCGTGGAAGTGACAAATATCTTTATATTGAAGTAAATGGTGAATCTACTAGAACAGGTCTTGTTTTTTCAACAGATAAATGGTATACAGTTGGAGTTTCTTTAAAATGTGGCACAATCTCAGATTCATTAGGAAACGGACCTTGTGTATCTGTAAGAGTATATTTAAATGGTTCTGTATACTCAGTAGATAAACATATTACTAATTCCTTTGGAGTATTTAGATTGTCTATTGGTAAACTATTTGAATCAGTAAAAGTTGCTGATGAGTATATGGGTGATTATTATACCTATTATTCAATGCATGGCCAAATTGAAATGTTAGCTACTCGTGCAGCATTCTGTGAAGTAGAAACATTGGATACATTAGCTAATGAATTGAAAGATACAACTAAAGTATCTGAATATGATGAATTAGGAATGCTTCAAAAAGTGATAGTTCGAAATGGCGATTCTGAAATACTTTCAACTGCGATGAATTATAAGAAAAGAAGTACATACTCTAATTTTATTTCTAAATTTATAGAAAAAGAAGAAATCAAATATGGTTCTACAATAGTGAACAGAAATTACGGAATAGATGCATTAGGCAATGTAACATCTGTTTTAGATACTACATTTGGTTCTCATACATATACTTACAATGCAAGATGCTTTTTAACAAAAGAAGATTCTATAGAATATACATATGATGATAATGGGAATATTTTAACAGCTGGTAATACGGTATTTGCATATGATTCAACAATTAAAGATAGATTAATTTCTGTAAATGGAACATCAATTTCTTATGGAACAAACCCATTAAACCCATCTCAATTTGGAAACATCCAATATGAATATGAAGGAAGAAGATTAATAAGAATTCAAAGAGATTATGGTTCTTCATATGACAATATAACTTATGAATATGATGCTCAAGGATTAAGAATAAGTAAAACAATTTATCATGAATATAATGATGGTAGAGGAGAATATAACGAAAGTTATAAGTATTATTATGGTGGTGATAAATTAATTACAGAAATTGGTCCAAATGCCAGATTGGATTTCTTATATGATGAAAAAAATACGCTATATGGATTTGTTTATAATAATTTAGATAAGTATTATTATGTAAGAGATTTTATGCAAAATATATTAGGCATTATAGACAGCAATGGTAATCTTGTGGTAAAATATAATTATAATGCATATGGTAAAATAACAGCTACAACAGGTAGCCAAGCAACTACAATAGGAGCTTATAATCCATTTAGATTTAAAGGCTATTATTATGATGCAGAAACTAGTATGTACTATTGCAAGAGTAGATATTATGTCCCTGAATGGTGTAGATGGTTAAATGGAGATAATGTTAGTTATTTACAAGTTCAAAGTATTAACGATATGAATTTGTTTAGTTATTGTTGCAACAATCCTATTATGTTTAGTGATAGTCTTGGAACAAATTGGTGGGATGATTTTAAGAATGGTGTTTCAAACGTTTGGAATACAGTATGTAATTGGTTTTCTAATACCTTTGGAGTTTCTGTTATTACCAAAAAGGAATTTACATTCCAGTCTCAGCAGTATTGGTTTACTACTTTAACAACAGGAGTTGGATATTCGAAAACCTATAGTAATGGCAAACCAGTGAATTTTGCAGTTACTCTTCCAGATAAATGGTGGAAGATTTGGGATTTTTCTCTTTCAATTGATGTTAATGTTAACGGATATGGAGCAAGTTTGGGATTTGGTGGAGAAACATCCTTTGGTGTGCATGCAGGTAAATCACATTTTGATTTTTTTGGAAATGCTATTGGTAGAGTTGGTTTTCAATATACAGTTCAAGAGGCAAGTGGAGCATATGCGTTTACAAGGGGAACTTTTAATTTTCCTGAAACTGTAGTTGCTTGCGGAATTGCTGTTGCTTTATATTATATTGGAGTTGTAGGTGATTCACTTGCGTTTTTATGGTCTTTAATTAGGTAGAATATTAGCATTTTAGTTATGATTTAATAAGTAAAATAGTTTAGTAAAGGGGAGATAAATTATGTTTTTAGAAGTGGTATGGCCTGCTGTATACGGAAGTTTTATAGGTTTAATTTTACTAGTTTTTATATTAGAATTTAGAAACCTGAAAAAAATTAAAAAGGCTATTTTATTATTTGTAAATGAAAAAAACATATCAGCTTCAATTGAAATATTAAATAAAGTTGCAAGGAGTATATTAAGTTTAAAAGAGCGAATTAGTGAAATTAATATGATTAAAGCTGAAATGTATTTGATACTATCTGATGAAGAACACTTTTTAGATAATATTGCTAAAGTGTCTCATAAAATGCATTTAACTTCGAAGTCTTTTTGGGAATCTCTCTATTATCTTGAAAAAAAGGATATGATAAATTATGAGAAATCCAAAGAAAATATTACTAAGAATTTTAATTTAAATCACAAAACCAGATTAGAAAAACAATATTCTTTGAATACATACAACTTGATTTTGCAACTACTTGAAGAGAATGAAAAAGTGGAAAAGCGGGAAGAATTAAGAAATCTTTGTCAAACCTTTCCGGAGTATAAAATTTTATTGAAAGAATACTTATCTAAATTTTTTTAAAATCTTTTCTATATTATGAATTAAAAAAGCAAATACCTGAACTGACCCTTGTCAAGTAGACACGGAATAAAAAAATAATTAAAAATAAATAAAATTACAATTGGCATGATATC
>CANQBD010000008.1 GCA_947589245.1 uncultured Anaeroplasmataceae bacterium | reverse complement strand
TTATTTTAGTGTTATCCTTTCTTTTAAAATGATACTCCCCGTCTTTCTTTTGAAAATGGAAAAACGGGGAACTCAAAATTTTAACATCCTTTTTAATCAGATATTTTAGCATTAAAGAGAATTAAATTTCTCAACATTGTCCTTTTGTTAGAAATATTTTGAAAGAAAAATTGATTTGTAGCTTCCCAAATAAAAACCCAAGATACAATTTCCATAACATTTTGAAAAATAAAATCAGCATTAAAAAAGGATAATAAGCCATATACAACTAAAAAAACAACCCCAATAAATAATAAAATTAAACTTATAAGTCTAGTTTGAAATAACTGCTTACGATTTTGGAGCAATTCAACAGCGTAGTGCGTTTTAAAAGTCTTTTTCACCTTATCAATCGCTTCTTGAGGATAATTCATAGGAAAATTCATTTTAATATTTACTTCTCTTCGCTTATCAACAAGTTTAAATGTATTTTCCGTGTAATTATAAATGTCCTCACAAAGTAGTGATTCCCCGCTATATTCATCAAAAATATTTCCTTCATTTAAGTTGATAACAATTGTTGATGATGTTTCATTTTCAACATAATTAGAAAAATTTTGATCTGTAATAAATTCATTTATTTCTTTTTTTACTTTTTCAATTACTTCTTTTTTACTCATAAATTTACCTCACATACTAACCTAATTATACCATATACCAAGTTAAAATAAAGAAAAAATCTGCCAATATAATGACAGATTAATTCTAATTATTCTTTTGTGATGACAATACATTTTTTTCTACTGCCACCAAAGAAAATCTCTATTACGGGAATAGTTAAGAAAATTATCCATCCTGGATGCCATAAATTCCAAACAAGCCCCATAACTAAATAAGCAATAACACAAATAGTTGGATAAACTGCAACAATGGTTTTCTTACCTAAAAGCATTGGAACTAGGGGAATTGCTAAAAAGACAACCCAACCTGGATGCCAAGCATTAGCACAAAACCCTAATAAAAGATAAATAATAATTGTTATCATTGGTGTTGCAGCAATAATTTTTGAGCGAATTGACATCTTATAACCTCCTCAATAGTAAAACAAAAGTGGACACAATATTTTCTTTGGTATCTACCTTAAAACCTTTGTTAATCCTGAACCGCTTTATTACAAAGCTCTAAAAAACTTTCTGGATTTAATGATGCACCACCAACTAAACCACCATCAATATTAGGTTGAGCCATTAACTCACTAACATTTTTAGGTGACATAGATCCACCATATAAAATTCTTAAATTAGAAGCTGTACGGGAAGAATAAATACCTTGTACTAAACCTCTAATATATCCACACGCTTCATCAGCAACTTCACTAGAAGCAACTTTGCCTGTACCAATTGCCCATACTGGTTCATAAGCAATAATAACATTTTTTAAATCATCAGATGTCAAACCATCTAAAGCTTTAGTGATTTGACGTTTTAAAACTTCATTTGTTGAACCATTCTCCCTTTCTTCTAAGGTCTCACCACAACAAATGATTGGTTTCAAACCATGATCTAAAGCGGCTTTAGCCTTCAAATTAACTGTTTCATCAGTTTCAGCAAAATAACTACGGCGTTCACTATGACCAATAATAACATATTCCACGCCAGTTGAAGCAAGCATAACAGGTGAAATTTCGCCAGTGTAAGCTCCACTTTCTGCAAAATGGACATTTTGAGCTCCAATTTTTAAACTATCACCTTGACGCTTAACTAAGTCTCTTAAAATAATAGCTGGAGCACAAACAATAGAATCAAGCTTGTCCAAACTAGGCAACTTATCACTTACTGCATAGATAAATTGTAAAGCCTCATCTCTTGTTTTATTCATTTTCCAATTTCCAGCCATAACTGGTTTTCTCATAACTCTATCTTCCTTCTATTATTATTTTTCAAGAATTGAAGCAATATCAGCTATAGCTGCATCAGCTTGTTCTCCTGTTGCTTCAATAACTACATTTTCGCCTCTAGGAATAGCTAAAGACATTAATCCTAAAATTGACTTAACATCAATTACTTTATTGTGATAATGTAAATTAATATCTACTGAATATTTAGATGCGGCTTGAACAACCTTTGCAGCTAAGCTAGCATGTAAACCAACAGTACTTTTAACAACAATTTGCTTTTGCATAATAATTCTCCTTTATTATAATTATTTTTCATCTACACAGGCAATACCTGGTAATACTTTACCCTCCAAATATTCTAATGAAGCACCGCCACCAGTTGAAATGTGAGAGAACTTATCAGCATAGCCAAGACTTTCAGCTGCAGCCGCAGAATCACCACCACCAATAATAGTGTTAGCACCCTTTAAAGCTGCTAAAAGCTCACATACACCAATTGTTCCAGCGGCATAATTCTTAAATTCAAACACACCCATAGGTCCATTCCAAACAACTGTCTTAGCACCCTTTAAAACCTCAGCAAATAACTCTAATGTCTTAGGACCAATATCAAGACCCATATCATCACTTGCTAAAGCATCAACAGATTTAACAACACCCTTTACATCTGCAAATTCCTTTGCACAAACTGTATCAACAGGTAAAACTAGCTTGTTACCAGCTTTTGCTAATAATTCTTTAGCTAAATCCAATTTGTCATCTTCACATTTAGATGCACCAATATTCTTACCTAAAGCCTTTAAGAAAGTGAACATCATTGCCCCACCAATTAAAATCTTATCAGCCTTTTCACATAATGCTTCAATAACACCAATCTTATCAGAAACCTTTGCACCACCTAAGATAGCAATATATGGCCTAACAGGATTATCTACTGCCCCACCAATATATCTAATTTCCTTTTCTAGTAAGAAACCAGCAGCTGTTTCGCTAACATTAGCAGCAATACCAACATTAGATGCAGCCTCACGATGAGCTGTACCAAAAGCATCATTAACAAATACGTCACCTAAAGAAGCCCAATACTTACCTAATTCTGGATCATTCTTAGATTCCTTCTTGCCATTTAAATCCTCATATCTTGTATTTTGGAACATTAAGATTTCGCCTTCTTTAAGATTGCTTGCAGCAGTCTCTAATTCAACACCTCTAGTGGCATTAACGAATTTAACATCCTTCTTAATTAATTCTTGTAATCTTTTTGCAACAACTGTCAAATCGTTTTTTGCCAAATCAGCCTCTTCCTTAATACGACCTAAATGAGAAAAAACAATTGCCTTACCACCATTGTTAACTACATATTCAATAGTAGGTAATGCTGCACGGATACGAGTATCATCAGTGATTACTCCATCCTTCATAGGAACATTAAAGTCAACTCTAATTAAGACTTTCTTTCCTTTAACTTGTAAATCTGAAACTATTTTCTTTGCCATTTTTAAAATTCCTCCAAAATAAAGTCTACGCTTTATTACGTATATCATTATATCACTTATATACTATTAATTCAAATGAAATTACATGGAAAACGTATTACAAAAAGTGAATTAAAATGATAAGTAAAATCAGCAATAGCCCTGAAAAATAAAATAAAGGATAAAATTGTCTTGATTTATAATTAAGACTTTTTTTTAAGATTTTAAATTGTTTCTTTCTTATTCGATAAAAAGGATGAGCCAAATACATTATAATATTAAAAATTAGAATACAAAAAAATAAAATAATGTAATATATCTGCACATAGACCACCAATTTATTATATGCAGAATTTAACTATAACGTTTAACCATTGTTTCTTTATAATAACGTGGACTAGCATAATGTTCAAATAAGCTTTTTCTAGCAAAACTATTGCCTAAGCGAGCTGAAATAGTTAAAAGCTTTAAATAATCATCATCCACTAAATTTTCTTTAACATAATTAGCAAGCATATAACCACTAGCTTCATTATATTTTAAAGTTAAATAGCTATTAAATATTTTCTCTTTAAAATCATTACTTTCTGCTTTGTATTCACTTAAATAGGCCTTTTTGCGAAAATAAAAAATCAATTGAAATAAATAATCATTAAACTTTGTGTATCCCTTATATTTAATATTTTTTATTATTTTACTATAAAGGTCACTAGCTGAAATATATTTTAGTTCTTCTATTGTTTTTAAATATACTTCAAAGGCTATGTCATAATAATAATCGCGATACTCTAAAGGAATATAAACAACAGGTTTTTTAAACTGCTTTAAAAACGCTGTATATTCTGGTGACTTAATATAATCTAAATAATAAAATTTTTTTAACAATGGCGAATATAAACTTTTATAAGTTTTTTTAGTTGTACGCTCATAAAAGGTAATTAGATAAACCTCTTCTAAATAATAGCGCTTATTTAGTTCGTGAAATTCTCTAATTGGAGCAATATCAATTTCATTGCTGGGTTGTTGCAGTAACAGATTATGTCTTTGACAAATACTATCTGTTGTCTTATCCAATAGTTTTTCAATAAAAAGATCATCATGTTTTTTAATTGACTCATAATTAAAAATATTATAATCATCTATAGCATCAACTGAAATAACAAAGTCTTTAGTATTTAATTTATTTAAAATAAAATCTTTATTTACTAAAGAATAGCTTGCATCTATTACTCCTGATTCCTCTTTACCATCACGAACAATTAAATATTCAACATTTTTAATCATACCCTCAATAAAAGGATAAATCAAATATCCCTCTGTGAAAGTTATCAGTTCAGAATCAATTTCATTCAGGAACTTTTTACTATTTTGGACTGCTACTTTAAAAACATTAACAATGTCATCTTTTTTCATCTCTTGTTTAAAAAGATAGTACTTATCCATAAAAATCACCTAATAAATAATATGAAAAAGAGGTGCTAAACTTGCACCTCTTCAATAAATTTAATGATAACCTTAGGTCGATTTGTTTTCTCATCTATTTGCACATTATAATTAATCAAATATAAAATATTATAATCAATCTTTAGCTTTAAATTTGCATAATCTTGAGGAAAAATCACAAAATCAAAGGATTTAGTATCATCCTTTATAATGCCACTTAGCATTGGCAAAGCTTTTTTAGTTAAAACTTCTTTAAACTTATCAAAAACAATTATTGATCGATGTGAACTAGGACTTAAAGAAGTTGCTTTTAGCTGATTCCGCTTTGCATTTATATTTACAAACAAATCATAAGTCAAATTAAAACCCAGATAAGTTAATTCTTTTTGTTGCAAAAAGCCAAAATCAAATTCACTATTATCTTGAATACGGTCATCTAAATGTCTAGCAAAAATCTCATTAATTTCATCGCTAGCTTCAATCATATTCTTTTTAGTCATGCCAAAACCATCAAAAGCCCCCGCATAAATTAAAGCTTCTAAAATATTTTTACCAAAACTAGTTCGCTTTTTAAAATCCTTAAAATCTTTAAATAAACCATTTTTCGTTCTTTCTTCGACAATTTCTTTAGCAGTAACCTCGCCAATTGAATGAATACTCTGAAAAGGCATAAACATTCCCACTTTATTAACCTCAAAAATATTAGATGAAATATTGATATTTGGTTTATAGGTGATAACATTATGTGCTTTAGCATAGTTGATATAACTAACCATTGTCTTGGTGGCTCCAATAACATTATTTAATATTTTAGAAATAAAAATACTAAAATAATTAGCTTTTAAATAAGCCATTTGGTAAGATACTAAACCATAAGCAACTGTATGGGATTTATTAAAACCATAATTAGCAAACTTTAAAATATATTGGTAAATGTTAGTTGCCACTTCTAAGCTAAAACCATTAGCCATTGATCTTTTAATAAAAGATTCCTCTAACTTTAAAAGCTCACTTTCCTTCTTTTTAGCAACAGCTCTTCTTAATATATCAGCCTCACCCAAAGTAAACCCTGCAAAAGCCTGAGCAATAAGCATAATTTGTTCTTGATAGACAATTATACCATAAGTACTCTTTAAAATTGGTTCTAAAGCTTTATGTAAATAGGTAAATGGTTTGCCATGTCTTCTTGCAATAAATTCA
Organism: uncultured Anaeroplasmataceae bacterium; assembly: GCA_947589245.1. Classification (GTDB taxonomy): domain Bacteria; phylum Bacillota_I; class Bacilli_A; order Acholeplasmatales; family Anaeroplasmataceae; genus Pelethenecus. Next base: position 49,721 of record CANQBD010000008.1, on the reverse strand, counting down.
TCAATATTGTCCATTGGACCTGGGCGGTATAAAGCTAGCACTGCCACAATATCTTCGAATTTTTCAGGCTTCAAATTATATAAAACCTTACGTATGCCATCAGACTCTAGTTGAAATACCCCCAAAGTATCTGCTTCTTGTAACAATTTATATGTCTTAGCATCATTAAGTGGGATTTTTCTCAATGCTTCAATATTAAAATTAGGAATTGATTTAATTATCTCATCAATTATCCCTAAGTTCCGAATGCCCAAAAAATCCATTTTAAGCATTCCAATTTGTTCTAAGTCAACCGCTTCAAACTGCGATTGATAAAGTTCATTAATACCAGCCTGTAGGGGAATAATATCATCAAGTGGCAAAGAAGAAATAATAATCCCTGCAGCATGAGTAGAAATATGTCTAGGTAACCCTTCTAATCCTCTTACAATATAAAGGAAATCATAAATGTCCTGTCTTTCTTTAAAAGTGTTTAAAAGTGTTTCAAAATCGCTAGTTTCTTCAACTAGTTTAATAATTTCTTCTTGACGTGAATTATCCATTTTTGTGATTCGCCCCAAATCACGAATTGCTGATTTCACTAAAAATGTGTTATAAGCGGAAATATTACAAACATGTTTAGCACCATAAAGATTCTTAACATAGGTTATAACTTCATCACGCCGATCATCTGGAAAATCAGTATCAATATCGGGCATACTGATTCTTTCCGGATTTAAAAATCTTTCAAACCAAAGATCATACTTCAAAGGATCAATTTCGGTAATACCAAGACAATAAGCAACAAGTGAACCTGAAACCGTACCACGACCAGGCCCTACTAAAATGCCTTTTTTCTTAGAATATAAAATAAAATCCCAAACTATTAAAAAATAGTCGTTATAGCCCATTTTATCGATGACACTTAATTCATAATTTAAACGTTCTTGATATTTTGGTAAGATTTTACCACCCATTCTTCTATAAAGGCCTTTATTACTTAAAGCCTTCAAAAACTCTTTAGCACTTTGACCTTTAGTATGAGGATACTTTGGCAAATATAATTTTTTTTCATATAAATCCAAATTAATAGAATCAATAAAATTAGTAATTTCATCAGTGATTAAAGGATCTCTATCAAAACTATAGTCTTCATATTCTTTTAAGTTTTGCGGATTACCACTAATTTTAGTTAAGGCTTCATAGATGATAATATCGTTATCATTTAAGTAACGACAATTATGAATCGGTAATGTCTTAATTCCTTTAGCATTTGCAAAATCCTTAAATTCCTGGTTGGAATTTAAACGGTCTAAACGATTGGTAAAGGAATACCCGATATAAAAATCAAATCTTTTGGCATATTCCATTAATTTAATTTCAATTTCTTTAAAAGATTTAGAATAATAAAGACGCTCAAATTCAGACTCATTGTAAACTATAACAAAGGCTACATCATTCTTATATTCATTTAGGAAATCAAGGCCGTTTGGCAAACTATTAGTATTTAAAAAGGTACTAATTTTTAAAAGATTTTTAAATCCATTATTATTTTTAGCATAAGCCAATATTTTAGATTCATAATTATCTGTATCTAAATACTTTATTTCTAATCCAATGATTGGCTTCAAGCCGGCTGCCAGACATTTATTATAAAATTTATATGTACCATACATACTACTATCAGTAATAGAAAGAAAAGTAAACGCTGATTCTTTAGCAACTTTTATATAATCATCTAAGTGAATAGAGTTATTTAAAAGATTATATTCGGTTTGACCATATAAAAAACCCTTCATCTACTTTCACTTCCCTAAAAGAACAATTAAACTATCTTTTATTATATTTTATTTTAGAAATTATTGCAATTTATTCTTTCTTTTCTTATAAAAATGAAAGCCTAACATTAAGCAGCCAACTAGACCAATTATTCCAACTATAAGTAATAAATTAGAATTTGGAAAAGCATTTGAAAAGGAATCCTCTTCATCCTTGACAATTGTGACATATAAAATTGCTTTAGCTGATAAATTTGAGGAGTTAACCACGCTAACAGACACCGGATAAGTTGCAGCAGTTTGATAATCAACACAGCTATCATCATATTGAATTTTACTAGTTATCAAAGGGTCAGATTCATCTATAACCGAAATATAATTATAATAGTTTGGTTGGATATTAATTTTAGTTTCAATATTGTTAACCAATAAAATAGGTGGATTAATAGCTAAAATTTTCACACTACAAGGAACTGCATATTCTTGGTCTTTATATGTATAAAAATAGCTAATAGTATAGCTACCAACAATATTTTTTAAATTGCCATAATCAATTTCAATATCATTGATAATATTTTCTTGCCCTAAAATTGCTCTTTTAAGATTTGCAACAATTGCATTTGTAATCTCACCATTAAACTCTAAAATCAAATTATCACTATAAAGTTCAATAAGCGGAGTGTTTTGGTCAATAATTTCAATCATAATCTCATAAAAAGAAATATTCCCGCTATAATCAGAAAAACTGACAGTTAAGGGAAATGTTTGTTCAACATTTGTATCGAAGGGTTTATATGAAATTGTTGAAGTTACATCCCCATCAAGTTTATCTATAGCTTTAAAATAATTGATGAGGTTAATATTTTCCCCTTTATTTATAGTAATACAATTACTCTCACCTAAAAAAGTAATTGCTGGACCAATAGGATCCTCTACTATAACATCTATATTAATAGTTGCAATATTAATAAAGTCACTAGCTAATATTTTAACTTGATAAACACCAGGCATATCATAATTTACAAGACTATCATCATAACTAAGCTGACAATTCCCACTATTATCTGTTGCAGTAATTTGACTTAAATAATCCGGTGTTTTTTCCCCTATCCTATAATTAAAGGATTTAGGATAATATTTAAAGATCGGTTCAGCTAAATCAACAACATTAAATGTCACAAGTGTTTTATATCCTGGACATTGACCAGGTCGATAATTATTTTCTGTAGCCTTATACCAAACCTGATAAGCCCCTACTTTAGTTGTATCGACATCTGTCAAAAGATATAGCCAATCGCCTGTCGTAATATAATTAATTTTAGCATCTTCTAGTAATTCATTATTCCGATAAAGAAAAGCCTTCGGAATATCCAAATAGTTTTGAATGTTAGCATTTAAAGGAACATCAATAAAAGTAGTATTTTCTTCCCATTTAAACATAAAGCTATCAGCATGAGTCTTAAGGAAGCAAATAGAAAAAATAAATAAAGAAAATATACTAATAATCTTTTTCATTTATCTATCTCCTTATTTAGTTCTTGATAGGCAACAGAAAATTGTTTGTATCTGCCAATTTTCGTGCTTATTCGACAAAACTCATTTAAAAAAAATTGCCTTTCAAAAGTGTCTTTAGTTAAAAGGATGTTAGGAATAATAATATCTCTTAATTCTATTAATCTTTCGTTGTCATCTGTCAAACTTAAATAATTAGCAACGTTATAAGAAAAATCACAATCATAAAACACTATCTTATCTAGCTTCAAAAATGTTTCCAAATAAATATCTCTATGAAAATAATAGGTGGCTATTATCTTTGCAAAAGGTCTTAATTCACTATAATAGTCTTCTTTTTTCATTTTACCTTTTTTAAGGTCATAGAAAAATTCAAGACTTTTCTTTAAACCCTTTGAACGAATCAGTTTAATTTCTTCTTTATAAGTTTGATACATATTATTTTTTAACATATATATACCCAACAAATAACGAACATAATCAACTCTTTCATATTCAACATTCTTTAAAAAAATATCAATTAAAGTTTGCCCATAAATTAACGACATTGGATGATTAATTTTAACATGACACATGAATATGTAAAATTTAGCCATTATGGCAATATTTTGGTCACGATCAATATTTTCAATAACTTGCATATTATCGATACATTCGATATAGTTTTCTTGATAGTAGCACAAGATAGAATAAAACAAAATAAAAATATTTAACTCTTCATTTTGCATAACGGAAGTGATTTTTAACAATTCTTTAGCTATCTTGTCCGCTTCAAGAATGTTATAGGTGGTCAAATAGTAAATCAAGCTAATTAATTTACTACGATAATTTTCAAATTCACTTGTATCATTATAAATTTTCTCAATTGCCTTTTTATCAGCAACATAATAATATTTAACTATATCATTAACTAGATTTTTAAGACCAAATAAAGCTTCCATCTTAGGATTTGAAATATTAAGCTTTTTACATATTTCTTGAAGCGTATAACGGTTTGGCTTTAATTTAGCATTTTCAACCTTGCATAAATAAGATACAGAACAGACATTATCAGCTATAGATGATAAAGTTTGAGAGCGATTAATTCGTAATCTTTTAAGCTCTGTACCTATCATACTAAAATTATTAACATCGTTTTCTTGACGTTTTTTTAGTTCTTCTTTAAAAATATTTTTCATTAGTTTCTCCTCTTCTTTACTCATTTTTGGATCCTAACCAAGTATAATTTAATTATAATGACAAAGTAAAGGATTACAAAGAAAAATCTAATTGATAAAATAATTTTTTTTGTGGTCGAAAAAATCACTTGTAAAGAATCAAACAGGAAAAAGAATAGATTTGTTCACTATTAAAGGCAAAGTGACTTGTTTGATAACAAATATTTTTAATTTCTACTTTATTCTCCTGCAAAAATTTATTAATAGCATCTTCTAAATCTTTTTCATGCTCATAATCAAATAATTTAACTTTCATCTATATCACCAAAAGCATTTTACTATTTTTAAAACGAAAAAAAAGTAGAAACTAATGTCCTACTTTACAATATTTTTTTAATTTACATTCCTGACATTCGGGACTAATGGCTTTACAATGATAACGACCAAATAACAATAATAAATGGTGAGCATCAATCCAATCGTCTTTTGGAATATATTTACGATAAGCAGCCTCAGCTTCTTTTACTCCACCCTTTTTAGTATATCCCAAGCGCAAGCTCAGCCTTTCTAAATGCGTATCTACAGGCATAGCTGGGATACCATAGCCCACTGCTAAAACAACGCTGGCCGTCTTATGACCTACACCACTTAAGCTTTCTAATTCTTCAAAAGTTTTTGGTACTATACCACCAAAATCACTTTGAAGCTTTTGGGCCATTTTTATTAAATTTTGGGCTTTGTTATTGGCAAAACCCAAGGGTTTGATAATATTAAAAACATCCTCGTGCTTGGCCTTACTTAAAGCTAAAGCATCAGGATATTTTTTAAATAGTTGGGGAGTAACCATATTTACTCTGCGGTCAGTAGTTTGACTAGAAATCATAACCGCACATAAAAGTTCAAAATTGTTAGTATAATTAAGCTCACAGACTGGATTAGGTATAATTTCTCTTAAAATTGTTATAATTTCACTAGATGTCTTTTTGTCCATTATTAAATCCTATTAAAAAAATCTTTTAAAGCCTGTGGAGCTTCTTTCTTAGTTTTAACCCCAGCCTTTTTATTAGCTAAATTAAAAGTTAAAGTCTTCATGTTAAGTACTTTGTTAGAATTAACAATTTCATCTATAACTCCAACTATTTGATCATAAGTATAATGTTCGTCAACCATTAACTCTTGTAAAATTTCTAATTCTGAGGCTGTTAAAGCTCTTTTTAAATTTTTTGCTAAATATTTATTGGTCTTTTCAATATCATATTCATCAAAATTAATCTGTGGATTAAAAAGACCTTCTAATTTTTTGAAAAAAGGCTCAAATGACACGCACTCCTTACCAACACCTTTATCATAAGCTAAATAAATCTCATAAAAGCCTCTTTCCATTAAATCAGCTAATATTTTATCAATTCTATTTGATGTCATTAAAACTTGACTAGCTAATTCCGGTAAAGAAACATTACCACCATCTAATATTTTAATTAAAATAAAAGCTTCATCAGCCTTTAACCCTAAAGCTCTTGAATTATCTAATATAATATCAACATAATTCAAATATCCTTTTTCATAAAGTTCCTTTAGCATTTTAATCAACTCCTAATACTTCTTTTAAAACCTCATCAAAGCCTATCACAAAGGCCCGTTTATTAATAATTTCATGTCGCAAAATAACCCTTTCCTCATCAGAAGAAAAGATAATTTCATGAATTGCGGGAGCCATATTAATTCTTAACGATTGAATTTTATCATAAGGAATAGCTAATTGCTTAGCTAATACCTTAGCCGTTCCACTAGGAGCATCCTTTTTACTAGTAGCATGAATTTCAACGAAATCTAAAATTGCAAATTCTTTCTGACAAGTATTTATTATTTTAGAAAACAAATCTATTCCCTTAGCATAATTGGCTCGCCAAATAAATATCGAATTATTTTTCTTTGCTAGTTCAGATAATTTTTCTATTTCCTCATCTGCATAACCAGTTGTTCCACTCAAAAGTGGTATCCTTTTTTGAATGCTGTCAACTAAAATATCATAAGAATCGCAGGATGAAAAATCAACTATAACATCAATTTTTTTAACTATATCATTTAAATTTTGATACGTTTTAACGATGGGATGATTAATTATATCAATCCCAATTATTTCAAATTTATCTTTGTAAAATTCATAAATTTGATTGCCCATTTTTCCACAAATGCCAATAATTGCCATTTGCATAAACATCACCACTTTATTATATGATGTTTTTTAATTGTGAGCTTCCTTTTTTAAGGCCTCTTTAGCCGCATTTTGTTCAGCTTCTTTTTTACTACGGCCTTCGCCTCTTCCCATTAAAATATCATCCATAAAGACAACTGCTTCATAAGATTTATCATTAGCTGGTCCAGTCTCTTTTACTATCTCATAATGTAAAGTTCTTCTATCTGCTTGGACTTTTTCTTGGAAAATCGATTTATAATCTTTAAATTTAACTACAACATCAAAAAAAGGAAGAACAATTTTTTCAACAACTTTATACACAGCCTCAAAACTATCATCTAAAAGAATAGCTCCAAGCATTGCCTCAAAAGCATCAGCAATAATGGCAGGACGCTTGCGTCCACCACTATGCTCTTCACCATTTCCCAGCAATAAATAGCTAGATAGATTAATCTTTTCAGCATAAACATTTAAAGCCTCTTCACATACTGCCTTAGCTCTTGTCTTAGATAATCCACCCTCATCATAATGACTATTATTATAAAGGTAACAGGAAATACACAAATCTAAAACTGCATCACCTAAATACTCCAAACGTTCATTGCAATCTAAATCATGCTCATTTGCATAGGAAGAATGGGTTAATGCTAAATCTAATAATGAACCATCTTTAAATTCATAACCAATTTTATTTTGTAATTCATTTAAATCGCGCATTATTATTCATCTTCTTTCCTTATTCATCAGCTTTAGGTAATTTCTCCACAACTTTATTGATAATATCAGCTTCAACCAATTCTTTAGCTAATCTGATAGCATTCATAAAAGCTAAAGCATTGGAATTACCATGAGCTTTAACCACTATCTTTGATAAACCAAATAGCATAGCACCACCTACTTCAGTAGTGTCTAAGCGCTTTTTGAAGTTCCTTAAATTTTTTTTCAAAAATAAGTAACCAATTTTACCTTTAAAAGAACTACTAATTTCTTCTTTTAGCATTTTTGACATTGTCTTAGCTGTACCTTCAATAGACTTAAGACAGATATTACCTGTAAAACCATCTGTTACAACTACATCAGCCGGACAATCAACCATTTCATTTGGTTCAACATTACCATAGAAATTAATTTCCTTCATATCTTGTAAATAATAATAAGCATCCTTATCAATTTGTCGACCCTTGCCTGGTTCAGAACCAATATTCAAAAGACCAACCTTAGGATCTTTAACTCCAAACACTTCTTTAGCAACAACGGAAGCAAAAATAGCTAAACTTCCTAAATGCTCAACTCTTAATTCAACATTAGCACCCACATCAAGTAATAAGCGAGGATGTCCATCTAAATTAGGAACAAATGGGCATAAAGCTACTCTTTCCATTTGTGGTAGTCTTCTAATTAAAAGATGCCCACCAACAACAACACATTGGGTTGGACCACTAGTTACACAAGCATCAGCTACACCATCTTTACAAGCCTTCATTGCTAAACATAAAGATGCTTCCTTATTAGTTCTAATAGCCTTAACCGGATCCTTTTCACCCATTGAAATTGTATCCTTAGTATTAACAATACTTATTCTAGTATTATTTGTTAATAAAGGCTTAATTTTTTCTTCATCACCATATAGAATCAATTCAATATTTTTATATTTTTGAACAGCTAGCATACTTGCATTAACTGTCGTTTCAACACCATAATCGCCACCATTTGCATCAATAGCCAATTTAATCATCTAAATCAACCCCCCTAAGTTATTTCAATTTTAACACGTTATCCTACTAAAAACTAGTTTATTTTCGTTTTTTTGCTATTAATTTTAGCTAAAATATTTGATAATTTAGCGTTATCCACAACACCATTTAAATATTGAGCCACAAATTCCCTACTATCTTCCTGCGCACATTTCCAAATTATGACATCCTTCGAATTAAAATCAATATTTAGGCTTTGAAAACCCGATTGCTCATCACCAAGATAATCACCAGGTCCACGCAACTTAAAATCCTCTTCTGCCAGCAAAAAACCATCACTAGTTCTTTCTAAAATTGCTAATCTTTCAACATTATCTTTGCTACTCACCAGATAACAATAGGCTTGAATATCAGATCTACCAACTCGCCCACGTAATTGATGAATTTGAGATAAACCATAGCGTTCAGCATCTAAAATAACCATAACAGTAGCATTTTTGACATCAACACCAACTTCGATGACAGTTGTAGATATCAAACAATTAATCTTACCAGCTGTAAAGTCAGCCATAATAGCATTTTTATCAGCAGCCTTCATTTTACCATGAAGCTTAGCAAGATGACTTTTTGGTAAAAGCTCCGCAAAAAAATCATAGGCTGCATTAATATCAATGTAATCTAAATTTTCATTTTCTGTAATTAAAGGAACAACAACATAGATTTGTTCCCCCAAAGCTAAATGCTTATTTAGAATAGGTCCTAATACCTCTAAACCATCCTTAGAAACTATTTTAGTAATGACATCCTTACGTTTAGCAGGTTTTGTTTTAATCAAAGATAAATCCAAATCCCCAAAGCTTGTCAATCCTAAAGTTCGAGGAATAGGTGTGGCAGTCAAATATAAACAATCAACATTTTTAAATTTGTCAATTAAAGCCTTGCGCTGTCTTACCCCAAAGCGATGTTGTTCATCAATAATTATTAAGCCAAGCTTAGAAAAAACAACATTTTCTTGAATTAAGGCATGAGTCCCAATGATTAAATCTACTCGCTTATGTAATAATTTATATAATATTTCACGCTTGTTAGATTCTTTTACTGAAGATGTCAATAATTCAACTTGGAAATTAGGAAAAAGCTTTTTAAAATTAAGATAATGTTGGTTAGCCAAAATTTCTGTTGGAGCCATCAAGGCCACTTGATAACCAGCCGAAATACTAGCAATGGCAGCTAAAAAAGCAACGATACTCTTACCACAACCAACATCACCCTCAATTAAACGATTCATTATTTTAGAATTGTTTAAATCATTTAATATTTCATTTAAAGCCTGTTCTTGATCTACAGTCAAAGAATAAGGTAATTTAGCTATTAAATTATTAATAAGATTATAGTCATAAATTTTAGGCGTTTTTTGTTCAAAACCTCTAAGAAGCCTTAACCCTTCTAAAGAAGCAGTGTACCAAAAAAAATCTTCATATCTAACCCTTCTATTAACCTTTAAGCAATCTTCCTTTGTTCTAGGAAAATGGGCCAAATATATTAAATCATCAATATTCAATAATTTATATTTATTAATATATAGAGAAGGAAGCTCATCAGGAACCTTAAAGCCTGATTTGATTGTTGCTAGCACAGCATTAGATATTAATTTGTTATTAATATCCTTAAAACCATAATCAAGCTCAACCTTACAAGTAAAATCATCAAAAAAGATATTAGATAAGCTAAATTCTCTTTCCTTATGTTTATATTTGCCATAGCCAATGATTTCCATATTTATTTGCAATTTAAAACGAAGGTAATCACCAGAAAAAATAATACACTTTGTTTTATAGCCATTGACTAAAGCATAAAAAACAAAGGCTTTAGCATGACCACGTGTCTTAATTAGGGCTGGTCTACTAACTAAAGTGGCTTTAAAGCAAACAACTTCCCCACTAAAAGCATGAGCGTTATCAACTTCATAAAAATAATAACGTTTTGGAAAAAATAAAAGAAGGTCAGTTGGAGTATAAATGTCATAGGCATTAAGCTTTTCTAAAGTTTTAGGCCCAATATTTCTAACATCTGCAAGCTCCATTTTTCATACCTCCTTTTAATAAAAATGGTTGGATTTCTCCAACCATAATTCTTCTTTTTTAAAATTGACTATTCTACAGCAATTATGTAAGAATAAATATCCTGTTTACCTTCAACAATTTCAACTTCAACACTTGAATTAAATTCTTTACATAAATCTTCTAATAAATCTACTTCTTCAGAAGTAGCATCCTTGCCACAGAAGAAAGTAACAATTTGACTCTTTTCATCAATTAATGGTTTTAGAAGTTCTTTTAAAGCATCCATTTGATTTTTAGTAGAAACAACAATTTCACCATTAGCAATACCCATAAAATCACCAGCAGTTATTTTTACACCACCAATTTCAGTATCACGAATAGAGTAAGTTACTTCACCTGTCTTAACATGCTCAACAGCTTCTGTCATTGCTGAAAGATTAGTTTCCATATCAGCCTCAGCATCAAAAGCCATTAAAGATGCATAGCCTTGAGCAATCGTTTTAGCCTTAAGAACTTGAACATTGACACCTTCAACTAATTTTGAAGCTTGAGCTGCAGCCATAACAACATTACCATTGTTAGGAATAATTATAATATTTTCAGCTGATAGGCTGTTACATGCCTCAACAAAAGCCTCAGTTGAAGGATTCATTGTTTGACCACCTTCAATAACATAGTCAACACCTAAATCCTTGAAAGTTTGGCTAATACCATCACCGAAACAAACAGCAATTAAAGCAAAATGCTTTTTAGGAATCTCTACCTTTGCAGCAACACCCTTTTCAACATGAGTAGGTTGTAAACGGATATTTTCAATATCTACTTTCACAAAAACGCCATACTTTTGAGCAGCATCTAAAGCCCGTCCTGGTCGATTTGTATGAAGATGAACCTTGCATAAGTTATTCTCTTTTTGAACAACTAAAGAATCACCTAATAAGGATAATACTGATTTTAAATCATTAACTTCAAAAGTATTAGGTTCCTTTAAGTCGACAGTAAATTCCGTACAATAAGTAAATTTAATTTCCTTATTGACACTTTCTATTGCTGATTTTGTATCAATACTACCTTCACCTACAGCCTCTAACATCTTGCCATTAAGAGCCATATTCATTCCTTTTATTATCTCCAAAAAGCCAGCACCACCACTATCTACTACTCCTGCTTCCTTTAAAACAGGTAAAAGATTTGGTGTATTTCCTAATGATTTTTCGGCAGCAGCTATATAATGCTTTAGTAAATCATCAATTGTCTTAAAACTTGCTATGTTAGCTCTGGTTGACTCTGCCGCTTCCCTTACCACAGTTAAAATTGTACCTTCTACAGGCTCCATAACAGCCTTGTAAGCTACCTTACAACCAGATTCTAAACAATTCATAATATCTTCAATAGATAAGAAATTATGATCTAATTCTTTCATTCCTACATATACGCCACGAAAAAATTGTGATAAAATAACTCCCGAATTACCTCTTGCTCCCATAAGAGCACCACGAGATAAAACTTTACCTATTTCAATAATTGAAGATGATTCACAAGAAGCCATCTCTCTAACACCAGACATAACTGTCATGGACATATTAGTTCCTGTGTCTCCATCAGGAACAGGGAAAACATTTAATTCGTCAATTTTTTTATGATTATTTTTTAAATTGATAGCACCATTCATTACCATCTTTTTAAATAAAGCTACGCTAATACTACTAACAGCCATGGTAATCCTCCTAAACGTAAATACAAATATATGTAATATATAGTTTAAAACTATAAGATTCTAAATTAAAAGTCTTTTTGAAAAAAAATAACAATCTGGTTTAATTATTGCAATGAAATAAATCACCCCTTATAATTAATTAAATGTCAATTTCATTTAACATTATAGCATTAAATCTATAAAAAGTAAAATAAAATTTACATTATCAACAGAATGACGCTTATCACTATATCAATTTTTCAACAAAAAGTCAAACATATAAAACCGTTTTACTAAATTTTTTTTAAAAAAAGACAAAAAGTTCTTGCAATTAAAAGCTATTTAAGTTATACTAATAAAGCTTGATATTAAATTTTAACGTATAAGGAGGTAAAAACAATGGCAAGATGTTATATAACTGGTAAAACAACAATAACTGGTAACAAAAGATCACATGCTCTTAATGCCACTCGCCGTACTTGGAAAGCCAATCTTCAAACCGTCCATATTAAAGATGAAAACGGAAACGTTAAGAAAGTAAAAATTTCTGCAAGAGCTTTAAAAAGTGGTAAGATTGAAAGAGCTTAAGCTTTTACCTTATTAAAAATATAAAAAAAGATTGGAAAAAGCCCAATCTTTTTTTTATTCTTGTTTATATTTACTATTTGCTCGCATGGCATTTAAAATAGCTAAAATTGCTACACCAACATCGGCAAAAACACCAAGCCACATATTACTTAGGCCTAAGGCAGATAAGATTAAAACAGCCACTTTCACACCTAAAGCAAAGATAATATTTTCAAATACAATCAGCATTATTTTATGAGCTATTTTTTTAGCCAAACTAATATCTTCTAAATTATCATACATCAAGACAATATCGGAAGCTTCAATTGCAGCATCAGAACCAACAGCCCCCATTGAAATCCCAATATCAGAGCGCATCAAAACAGGAGCATCATTGATACCATCACCAACAAAACATAAAACGTCATCCTTACCCTTATTATTTAAAAGATTTTCTACCTCTTGCACCTTATCTTGAGGTAATAAGGAAGCTTTATAATCTGTAACTTGAAGCTTGCCAGCAACATTCTTTGCAACCTCTTCATTATCACCTGTTAGCATAATTGTCTTACTCCCAAGATCATGTAATTTAGCTAAAGCGGTAGCAGCGTTAGCTTTCAATTCATCATTGATGATAATTGAACCAACATATTCCTTGTTTTTAGCAACATAAACTATAGTACCAACAACAGTTTCTTCTGGAAATTCAATATTTTCTTTATGCATCAATTTAGCATTACCACAATAAATTGTATCCTTACCTCTGGCAATAATGCCATAGCCAGATATATCTTCTAAAGCATAGTCTTCTAAATCAGCAGCACTATAGGCTTGTTTAATTGATAAAGCAATTGGATGATTAGATTTGCTTTCAGCAATAGCAGCAAGTCTTAGTATTTCTGCTCTTTTGATACTTGGCTTGACTTCTGTTACGGCAAAATTACCTTTAGTAAGTGTTCCAGTTTTATCAAAAACAAAAATATTGGCCTTATTTAATTTTTCTAAATAATTGGAACCTTTAATAAGAATACCATAGCGTGAAGCCGCTCCAATACCCGCAAAAAAGCTTAAAGGAATTGATATTACTAAAGCACAAGGACAAGATACAACTAAAAAATTTAATGCTCGATAAATCCAATCATTCCAAGCTCCTGTAATAGCTCCAGGAATGATAGCTAATAATAAAGCTAGTATAACTACTGTAGGCGTATAATATTTGGCAAATTTAGTAATAAAGTTTTCAGCTTTTGATTTTTGACTTGAAGCATTTTCAACCAAATCTAAAATCTTGGAAACTGTTGAATCATAGAATTCCTTAGTTACTTCAATTTCAATACTTTGAGTCAAATTTATACAACCACTTAAAACTTCACTACCCTCTTTTACTTCTCTTGGTAAAGCTTCGCCGGTTAAAGCCTTTGTATCTAAGTTTGAATTGCCCTTCACAATAATACCATCTAAGGCAATTCTTTCTCCTGGATTAACTAAAATAATATCACCCACAGCTACCTCATCAGGATCCACAGTCTCATAGCTTCCTTCTCTTAAAACATTGGCACTATCTGGTCTAATATCCATTAAATCACTAATGGATTTCCGTGATTTACCCACAGCATAGCTTTGAAAGAATTCCCCAACCTGATAAAACAAAATAACTGCAACAGCTTCTTCAAAGGAGCTTACAGCAAAAGCCCCAATTGTTGCTACACACATAAGAAAATTCTCATCAAATACTTGACCATGTAAAATATTTCTAATAGCCTTCCATAAGACATCATAAGCAATTCCTAAATATAATACTATGTAAATTGAAAAGGGTAATAACCAAGCTAATTCAAAATCCGTAATTACTTGATCTAAATGAATTAGATGATCAATAATAAAAACAATTATGAATAAAATTAAAACGACAATTATCCTTATTAAAGTTTTCTTTTGCTTCTTACTCATATTAACGTTTAATTGAACAATCAGGTTCTACCTTCTTGCAAACCTTTACTACCTCATCCATAATTTGTTCAAAACGAGCATCATCAGCTTCAATAATTAGTTTTTGGCTCATAAAACTAACATTGACACTATTTACTCCTGCAATCTTTTCAATACTACGTTCCATTTTCGCAGCACAATTAGCACAATCCAGATTTTCTAATTTAAAAACTTTTTTCATAATTTTAATCTTCCTTCTTCTCTAATATATGTTCTAAAGCCATTTTATAAATCAAGACAACATGTTCATCAGCTAAAGAATAAAAAACTTCTTTACCTTGCTTTCTAGCCTTAACTAAATTAAAATTCTTTAAAACCTTTAATTGATGCGATACTGCCGATTTAGTCATATTAACAACTCTACAAATATCACAAACACAAAGTTCATGATTAAATAAAGCTGCTAAAATATTGGTTCTTGTTGAATCACCAAATACTTTAAATAATTCTGCAACATCATATAAATCTTCTTCCTTTGGCATTAAAGTTTTAACTTCCTTAATAATGTCCTTATGCGAATGATCGATTTCACATACTTCTAAATCTTGCAAGTTATCCCTCCTTTAACAGTTGAACAGTTGTTCAATTATCTATATTATAGTTGAATGTGTATTCAACTGTCAAGACTTTTTTAATAAAAAAAATAGAAATTATTAAAAAACAATTTCTATTCAATAAAAATATCTATTTTTTCTTTCGGAAAAGATTAAAAAAACGGACAAGAAAATTAGGTAAGCTAATAATAATTATTTTAATTTTGATCACCTTTAGTAGATAATATGTCAACTACTATTTAAATATTCTTTAATAGTTTTAAATTATTTAAAGGATCTATACTAGTCGTTATATAAGACCCACAGACAGCAATATCCACATAATTCTTAACAAGTTTTAATGTTTCAACATTAATTCCCCCATCAATATTTATAAGATAATTATAATTATTTTTGTTCTTTAATTCCTTTAAGATTTTAACCTTATCGATAGCATTAGTTAAAAAAGTTTGTCCACCAGCTCCTGGCTCAACTGACATAATTAAGACCATGTCTAAATTAGAAAGATAGGCTTTAATACTTTCGATATCTGTATTGGGCTTAATTGAAATACCAGCCTTGACATTGTAGCTATGAATTAAATCAATAAGAGCTTTAGGATCTTTACTAGCTTCAACATGGAAAGTTACATAATCACTTCCTGCCTTAATATAATCAATCACTTTTTCTTCTGGTTTCTCAATCATTAAGTGCGTATCAAATACAAATGGATATTTAAAGCTTAATTTCTTAATAAGTTTTTCATCAAAGGTCTTATTATTAACAAACTTACCATCCATGACATCTAAATGTAAATATTTAATATGACCAACAAATTTATTAATCTGTTCAATGTTATTATCATTATAATATTTTAAGATAGATAGTGAAACTTCCATTACTTCTTCTCCTTATTAGAAATCAATTCAAGCATTTTTAAATAACTTTCGTAACGTGATGGCAATATCTCTTCAGCTAAGTAAGCTTGATAAATGCCGCAGCCTTTAGCATTTTTTTGATGTAAACAATCTCTAAATTGACAATTATAATTTGAAAACTCAACAAACAATGAAGAAAGCTCCTTTTTCTCAATACCTAAAATATCTAATTTAGAAAAGCCTGGTGTATCACCAATATAACCACCAGCATACTTATAAAGCGTTGTTTGTCTAGTAGTATGCTTGCCGCGACCTAAAGCATAGCTTATGCCTTGTGTCTGTAACTCAAAACCAGGTATTAAGGCATTAATTAAGGTTGATTTACCGGCACCAGTTTGACCGGATAGCACTGTCACTTTGCTAGCTAAATGCTTACTAACAGCATCAAGACCTTCTTTAGTAAGACTATTGACATATAAAACCTCATAGCCAAGCTTTTCATAGGTTTTTAATTGCTTTTGTAAATCATTTAATTCATTTAAACTTAATTTATCAATTTTGGTAATAGTAATTAATGGTTTAATTTTTTGTTTTAAAATATTAGCAATGAATAAATCTAAAAGATAAAAAGAGAAATCAGGTTCTTTAGCAGCAAAAACTAAAAGTATTTGATCAACATTAGCAATATCAGGACGAATGATGGAATTCTGTCTTGGTAGAATTTGACTAATCATTGCATTTTCAATCAATACTATATCACCAACCTTAGGTGATAATTTTATAGTAACAATTTCTTCTTTTTTACTTATGGCTTTTTCATTTACAGCCGTAGTCTTTATACTGCGTAATTTACCCCTTGCCTTCACAAATATCGTCTTACCATCAGTTAAATCAACTTGATAGACACCACCATTTAAATTAATTACTCTACCTTGCATAAATTCTCCTATTCAGTAATCCAAAGAATATATTTTGTCACATTAATATCATATAACTTTTGAACCTCAAACGCAACTAAATTATTCACTTCTATATTGGATTTAACATAAATTATTTCCATATCATAGCCCAAATTTTGAATGACTGTAATAAAATCATCTACTTTGACAATTGTTCCCATTGCTAAGCCTTTAGAAATATATAAATCTAATTCATAAGGGTTATTTTTATTTACTAAAGTATTAGCTTGAGTGGATTGAAAAATAACTAAATTAGAATCAATAGGAGTTTGATAATAAATTAAATTGATCTTCACATTGTAATCCTTTAAAAGCTCTATAGCTTCATCAATAGACATTCCTACTAAATCAGGCATCAAAAAAGAATCTGTATTGACAGAAATAGTTAAACATAGTTCACTATTTTGATTTAAGACATCACCATCAGTTAAAGATTCTTTGATGATGATACCACTAATATAATTTTCTACTTCTTCATATTCAATTTTTAAATTCAGTCCATTTTTTTCACACATTATATTAATTTGGTCAATGACATCATTATAAAGTAAACCCAAATAACTATGATACTTTTCAGGCATTCGTTTACCAATATAAACAGTAATAACATTATCAGCTTTAATTGTTGTCCCAGCATAAGGAATAGTTCTTAAGGTTACCTCTTCATCATTTTCAATATAGGCAATCTTAAACTTTACATTATTTTCCGTTAAGGTAGCTATAGTCCTTTCCTCATTTAAATTTAAAACATTAGGAATTGTCACTATTTGATTATTAAAAATTTTAGGTGAAATAAAAATAAAATAAAGCCAAATAATAATTATTCCTAAAATAACAAACCATAATCGCAAAATATACTTCATAAAATCACCATTAATATTTTGAGTTAAAAGGAATTAGCCTATACTTATAAATGCAAAAATGAGAGTCATTATAACTCTCATTCAATATGTTTACTGCGAAGTTGACCACAAGCCGCATCAATATCAGAGCCCTGTTCTCTCCTTAAAGTTACATTCAAACTTCTTTTCTTTAACTGATCATAAAAGGCATGCATTGCCTCTTTAGTTGATCTTTTAAAAGGCTTCTCCTTCACTTCATTATAAGGAATCAAATTGATGTAAACATTTAAACCATGTAATAAGTCAGCCAATTCATTAGCATGCAAATAAGTATCATTGACATCCTTTAAAAGAATATACTCAATCGTTACTCTCCGATTAGTCTTTTCAATATAATACTTAATGGCCTTAATTAGTTCTTTAAGCGGATAAGCTTTGTTAATAGGCATTATTTCATTACGTAGCTTATCATTAGGAGCATGTAAACTAATAGCCAAATTAACCTGTAAATCAAAATCAGCATAAGTATATATTTTATCAACTAAACCACAGGTTGAAACAGTAATATGTCTTGAACCAATTTCTAGGCCTAAAGGATAATTAATAATTTTTAAAAAATTTAAAACATTATCATAATTATCAAATGGTTCCCCAATCCCCATTACAACCACATGTGATACTTTAATATTTTGTAATTTTTCAACCATTAAAATTTGTAAAACCAGTTCATAGACTTCAAGATTACGTAGTTTCTTCTTCATCCCAGAAGCACAAAAAGCACAGCCCATATTACAACCAACTTGTGTAGTCACACAAACACTATAGCCATAATCATGCTTCATTAAAACAGTTTCAATAAGATTATAATCAGCTAAGCGAAAAAGAAATTTAATTGTTCCATCTAAGCTCTCTTGTTTAGTTACCAATTCAAGATTATCAATCACAAAATCATTTTCTAGCTTGGTAAGAAAATCCTTTTTCATATTAGTTATTTCCTTAAAGCTAGTAATCTTATGACGATATAACCATTCAATAAGTTGGTTGCTTCTAAAGGGCTTTTCAGAATTGCTTAAAAGATAATCTTTAAGCATCTCTAGCGTATAACCATAAATATGTTCCATATAAATACCATTAATCTCTTAAACGAGCATTTAAAGTATATTCAAGACGCCTTAAAATTGAATTAACAATCTTATCAATTTCATCTGATTCTAAAGTCTTATTTGGATCCTGTAAAGTCAATTTTATAGCTATAGATTTTTCATCTTCACCAACATTTTCACCGGTATATAAATCAAATAACTCTAAATTAACTAAATATTCTTTACCAGACTTTCTTATTAAAGATAAAACATCCTCAGCTAACACTTCTTTTTTAACCACAATAGCTAAATCTCTCGTCACAGCTGGAAATTTATTTAAAGGCTTATAAACAAATTCTAAAGAGTTATCTAAAATAGGATCCAATTCAATTTCAAAAGCAATTGTTTGGGAGATACCTAATTCTTTAACTAATCGTGGATGTAACTCCCCAACAACACCAAGTAGCTTTTCACCTAAATAAATACCAGCTGTTCTACCAGGATGGAAATTAGCTAACTCCTTATAAGGCTTATACTCCACCTTCACATTCATTTTTTCAAAATAAACATCTAATAAACCCTTTAAAACATAAAAATCAGCACCCTGTTTAGCGCCTTGCCATAAAATAGAACTAAATAAACCGGTAATAGCACCAGCTAATTTATTTGTTTCTTTACTTGTGGTATAAGTCTTACCAATTTCAAAGAAAGCTAAATTATCAACCTTGCGAGCTTTATTATAGGCTATCGCCTCTATGACACCATTTAATAAGCTTTGACGCATTAAAGCACGATCTTCAGTCAGCGGCATTAAAACCCTTATTGCCTCAGTAGCATTAGTGTACAAATTCAAATCTTTTTCAGCAATTAAGGAATAAGTAACAACCTCATTCAAACCCATATCAGACCAAATTTGGCGAGTTGAACGCAATTTCTTTTGTTTAGTCGTTAAACCACCCTTTTGATTTATTGTAGCAATAGTTGTCGGGATATTATCATAGCCATTCATTCTAGCAACATCTTCAACAATGTCTTGGTATGATTCTTCTAAATCCATTCTTCTTGAAGGAATTGTAATATTATATACTGAAGCATTTTTGGTATAAGAATAGTTTAAACGCTTAAAAATATCTTCCACTGCTTCATCAACTAATTCTGTACCTAAAATTTGATTAATCTTTTCCGTAGTAATTGAAACATTTTTACAAGCTAATTCTTTAGTAACAGCCTTACTTACACCGCTTAAAGCTTTTCCACCAGCTATTTCATTAATCAATTGAGCAGCATAATCTAAAGCTTTTTCTACACGTTCATAATCAATATTTCTTTCAAAACGAATTGAAGATTCACTCTTTAAGCTCAAGCGACTTGAAGTTTTTCTAATACATAAAGGATCAAAATAAGCAGCCTCTAAAACAATATTAGTAGTATCATTTTCCACCTCTGAACTTAGACCACCCATAACACCAGCTAAGCATAAAACTTCCTGATCATTGGCTATAACTAAATCAGTTGGCTCTAAAATTCTTTTAATTCCATCTAAGGTAACTAACTCTTCTTTAGCTTTAGCATTACGCACAATAATATGTTCACCAAGCCTATCCTTATCAAAAGCATGTAATGGTTGACCCATTTCTAAAAGAACATAATTTGTAACATCAACAACATTGTTAATAGGTCTAATACCACTGACAATTAAGCGAGCTTTTAACCATTGTGGTGATTCTTCAATTTTAACACCCTCAATAACTCTCGCAAGATATTTATAACAATCCTTTGATTCAATATCAACTTTAACTTGATTCTTTTTACTTTCTTCCTTTAATTCTGGAATTAAAGTTATAATTGGTTTAGCTAAAGCAGCTGCCACATCATAGGCAACACCTTCAACAGATAATAAATCTGAACGATTAGAAGTTAAATCCAAATCAATGACAGTATCATTAAAGCCTAAATATTCTAAAGGATCAGCCCCAACTAAAGCATCATCAGCAAATAAATAAATACCATTTTTAAATTCATCAGGAACATACTTTTCCTCAATACCTAATTCCTGTAATGAACATAGCATACCATTAGATTCAACACCACGAATTTTAGAAGCTTTAATTTTAAAATCACCAGGCAAGCTAGCACCAACATTCGCAACAATTACTTTTTTACCGGCAGCAACATTAGGAGCCCCACAAACAATTTGTTCTATTTGACCTGGTCTAACTTCAACTTGACAAATATGTAAATGATCACTATTAGGATGCATAGAGCATTCTTTAACATAGCCAATCGTTAAATTAGTTGCCTCAATAAACTTTTTATATGCTTCTATTTCACAAACATGAGTACTAATCTTTTGAAAAAGCTCTTCATCCGAAATATCACTTAAATCCACATATTCATTTAACCAATTTTTGGATACCTTCATTTTACTTTACCTCCTTAAATTGATTTAAAAATCTTACATCATTAATATAAAAATTACGAATATCATCAACACGATACTTTAGCATTGTAATTCTTTCAACACCAATACCAAAGGCATAGCCCTGAACCTCATCAGGATTATAACCACACATTCTTAAAACATTATTATTAACCATACCAGCACCAAGAATTTCAATCCAGCCAGTATTCTTACACATTGAACAGCCTTTGCCACCACACTTACCACAAGAAACATCAACCTCAACTGAAGGTTCTGTAAATGGGAAAAAAGATGGACGTAGACGAATATTACGCTCGTCACCAAACATTAAACGAGCCATTTCCAATAAAGCGCCCTTTAAATCAGCCATTGTAACATCACGACCTAAAACCAAACCCTCACATTGCATAAATTGATGAGAATGAGTCGCATCATCAGCATCGCGGCGATAAACTTTGCCAGGACAAATTATTTTAATTGGTTTTCCTTTTTCAGCAAGCATTGTTCTAACCTGAACAGGTGAAGTCTGACTTCTTAATAACAATTCAGGATTGATGTAGAATGTATCTTGCATATCTCTAGCAGGATGGCCTTTAGGTAAATTAAGTTTTTCAAAACAATATTCATCGGTCTCAATTTCAGGTCCTTCAGCCACAGTATAGCCCATGCTTATATATAAATCCTCTAATTCCATAATAGTCTTTTGTAAAGGATGAATGCTACCAGTATTAAACTTAACACCAGGTAAGGTGACATCAATAGCCTCACTATTTAATTTGTAATTAATCAACTTATCCTCAAGTTCCTTACGCTTAGCCTCAAAACGATTCTCTAAAGCTTGCTTAACTTGATTTGTCATACTACCAAACTCTTTACGAGCTTCAATAGTTAAATTCTTAAGATTAGACATAAAAATGGCTAATAATCCCTTTTTACCTAAATATTTAGCTTTAACCTGCTGTAAAGTATTTAAATCTCCAACTGAAGTCAATTCTTCATTAACCTTTTTTAAAACATTTTCTAATTCTAAATCATTCATATTTATCCCTCTCTTTTTTAAATCAAACCATAAAAAAAGTCCTTAAAAGTTAACTTCTAAGGACGAATTATCGTGGTACCACCCTAGTTCTATAATTGAATAATTATAGCACTCATTTATAGTTAACGCCTAATTTACGGATAGGATTAGTATCATTTAGGAGATGAATTCGCAATACCTTAAGCAGAGGCTTTCACCTAACCCTCTTCTCTAAAAGCTTAAAGAAGTATTGTTACTACTTCTCCTTCATCACATTATTATTTCTTATAATTCTAACAAAAAACTTTAATTTTGGCAAGCCCAATCATCACTTGACCTTATAAACTTTGATTTTATCTAAAACACCAATACTTTCTGTGAAATTACCACTCTCTGTTTTAGCAAGCTCTTCACCCAAAACTCTAAACTTTGAATCAATAGTATCAATATACCATAAAGCAATAGCCTCTGGTGTCATAGGCCGTTTAGCTGCCCCAAATTGAGGTTGTCCATGATGAGAAATTAAGATATGTTTTAAAACCTTAACTTCTTCAGCATCATCATAACCTAGTTTAGTCGCCATTTTACTAATCTCTAAAGCGCCAATTACTAAATGACCAAGCAATTGACCATCTAAGCTATATTCGGTATTTTGAATACCTGTCAATTCTTGAATCTTACCTAAATCATGTAAGATAATTCCCGCATATAAATAATTCTTATTTAAATAAGGATAATTTTCTATAAAAGCATCAGCCATTTTCAGCATACCAACACAATGATAAGCCAAACCACCCACATAGGCATGATGAAGACGACTAGCAGCAGGATATGTAAAATATTTTGGAGTATATTCTGATAATAAATTACTTGTTATTTCTTTAATAATAACATTGTCGATACAACTGATATATTTATCAATGATAGCCATAGCTTCTTCTAATGATAGTGGAGCGGAAGGCATAAAATCTCTCAAAATTTGGTCTGTTTCTTTAAAATTAAGTTCTTCAATAGTGGAATAGTTATTGATTTTATAGGAAACTCGCTCACCCTTTATTTCTTCAACATTAAAGCAATAAACATTTCCAACATTATAATTATTAACACTAGTTTTAAGATTATAAATATTTTCTAACTTATCAACAACTGTTAAATTAAATAAACTATCTGAGGTATTAATACCAATAATTTTACCTATTATTTTCATTACTTCAACTCCTTAAATATATAAACTCCTGTCTCATTTAAAGTATAAGTAGACAATTTTTGACTAACAGCTTTTGAACCATCAAAAATCATTTCACTATTATTAAAATTAAGTTCTTTTGGTATATCATCATTTTTAATAGCTATTGTCAACCGATAACCATCACCATCTAAAACATAACACAATAAACCAGCAGAGGATAGCTTATCAACGTAATAAACTCGCTTTTCAACTTCAAAAAGATTAGTAAGTCTAAATACTGAATAAGTCTTACGAATGTTTAATAGATCCTTAAAACCTTCAATGTCGGCAAGAAATAAATCTCTTCTGGCATAATCAAAAGCATTAACCTTATCTCCTGAATTATAGGAATTTTCAACACCATTTTTTGTACGATAAAATTCTTGACCAGCATGAATAAATACCACACCTAAAGAAATAGCCACTATTTGTAAAGCAAGCTTACTACCTTTATAAGCAACCGTATCATTTAATTTTAAAACCTTAGTAGCAAAATCAAAAACAGTATAATTGTCATGACATTCTACATAATTAATACTTTGATTAGGATTTTGAAAACGATAATTATCAATACAACTACCAGTCACCAAATGATAAACATCATTATCAAGTTCACCTTGACCAAAAGCAAAGCCTAAAGAACTATTCCACTGACTGCCTTTAATAACATCACGATACTTATCATTAAAGAAAGCATAATGTGGCATCTTATGATGATTATAGAAATGGGGTCTAAAAGCATCTGGAATAGTATTTGGCATATCCCAACCCTCACCATAAAGCATAATG
The DNA here is from genome assembly GCA_947589245.1 of uncultured Anaeroplasmataceae bacterium. Lineage (GTDB taxonomy): Bacteria > Bacillota_I > Bacilli_A > Acholeplasmatales > Anaeroplasmataceae > Pelethenecus. The sequence goes on along the minus strand of CANQBD010000008.1, from coordinate 25,338 downwards.
TTAGGTTCAATTTTTTGAAGCTCATTACAAGCCTTATTTAAAGTCTCAATATCAAGTAAGCCCATTAAATCAAATCTAAAACCAGAAATATTATATAGCTTAGTCCAAAAAATTAAATTATCTATTATGTAACGTGAGCACATTCTTTTTTCAGTAGCTAAATCATTACCACACCCAGAAATATTAGTAGCGTTACCATAACCATCAACACGATAAAAATAACCCGGTACCAATAAGTCAAAAGCGTGATGCTTACTATCAAAAACATGATTGAAAACAACATCTAAAACAACTCTTAAACCACGCTGGTGGGCCTCATCAATAAGCATTAATAGCTCATTTATTCTTGAATATGGATCATCAGGATTTTCAGAATACCAACCACTAGGAATAAAATATTGTTCCGGATTATAGCCCCAATTATAATTCTTGGCTTTAGCTATATCATCAATACCTCCAAAATCAAATATAGGCATTAATTGAAGGTGGGTAACACCTAAGGAGGCAATATAGTTTAAACCATAATCTGCACGCTCATCAACAAGTCCTAAAAAACAGCCTTTATGTTCATTGTTTAGACCAATGGTCATATCTCTTATATTTGCCTCATAAATAACAGCATCAGTATAATAACCAGAAAAATGAGGTTTAGGATACTTTGGTTTATAAAGCTTATTAATATCAATTACATAATTATATTCACCATTAGCACTAGATGAGATGCCATATGGATCCTGAACACGCTCATAATTATCAAATATTTTAACTAAATAAACATAAGCCGTTCCTTCCAAATCACCATCCATATTTATTTCCCACATACCTCTTGTCTGATAAACCATTTCCCGTTTATCAATTTTACCATTAGGGAATTTAAGTTCAATAAAGATTGTCTTAGCTACAGGTGACCATACTCTAAAAATAGTTCTTTCCCTTGTGTAATCAACTCCCAAAGGACCATCATAAAAAAATTCTGACTCAAATAAAGTGGTTCTTACAACACTACCAGAATAAACGGGAATAGTATTATTTAAATCATCTAATATTACATAACTATGATGGAGATTAAGCTTCGTTTGAATGGCAAACCCAATCTTAATGAGATTATCTTCCGTGCTATGATATTTTTCAACTAATTCCTCAACTAAATCCTCAGAATCATACAAATAAAAATGCTTAGCCTTATAACGAGCTTTCCGATAGTTTAAAAGTGTAATATCATCATAATTATCTATAAATGCAACAATACTATGCTTCATTATCAAATTCTCCTGACTCTAAATAGTTCTTTATCTCTTCTAAATTATTACTTATCTTATGGGATAATATTGCTTTTTCAATCACTTTAATATATTGCCCACGTAAACTAGGTTTTACCAAACTAAAATCAAAATCTATATCTTTAAAATTATTAATTGTTAAATGTTTTTTTCTATCAATAATATCATTTAAGTCTAAAGCTGCTTTTTTAAAAACATTATAAAGAGTAATAGCTCGTTTAACATATTCTAAAGCTGTATAATATAAAGATTCATCATTAAAATTATTATTAATTAAATAAGCTATAGCTTTAGCCTCTTTAATTTCTTGATTGGAAAGCTTTAAATTTTTAGGTAAAAAATTATGCAATAAATAAAATAAGGCAAATATATCTTCTTTGACATTATATTGATATGCTTCACTTGCCATTACTTGATAAATAGGAAAACTTCTTAATATATTATATTTAGTAAGATAATATAATCCCTTATCATAGGGGCAAGCACAAATTTTTTTAAGCATCTTTATAATATGCTCTTCTGCCAAATATTTAACATAATCATTTTTAAAACTTTCAATAATTGACTTATCTAAAACAAAGTCTAATTTGCCAGCAAAATAAATTGCTCGTAAGACCCTTAGGGCATCCTCATCAAAACGAACTTGTGCCTCTCTTATCGTCTTAATTAGCTTTTTTTTCAAATCAGCTTGACCATTATAATTATCAATTATTTCATAATTACTATTCATAGCTAAAGCATTAATTGTAAAATCTCTTCTGGCCAAATCTTCATTCAAACTAGAGGCAATTGCTGTTTCAGGATGACGATGATCAAGATATTTTAAATCTTTTCTAAAAGATGTAATTTCAAATTCAATTCCAGCCTCAATGATTTTAATTCCTTGATAAGAACTAGCTTCTAAAGAAGCAACTTTAAATAGCTTCTTTAAGTCTTTAGGTAAAGCATTGGTAGTTATATCAACATCGAAAATATCAACACCTAATAAATAATCTCTAACTGCTCCACCAACAATGTAAGCCTCAAAACCATTAGCATTTATTTTTTTAATAATTTGGATACCAAGATCTAATTTATTCATTACAAACACCAAATTAATTATAAAACAAAAATAGTGAAAAATCTATCTATTTGCAAAGAAAAAAATAACATTGTATAATATCTTTGGTGAGAAAATTGAAATTAATCCAACAATATTATGAAAATACAATAATAATAAACAAATCACGCTTTATTGCTGAAGCATTTAGAGTAAATACTTTAGATGAAATCGAGGATATTTTAACTAAGACACGGAAAAAATATTATGATGCAAATCATCATTGTTATGCTTATCGTTTAGATGAAAATAGACAAAAATGTAGTGATGATGGTGAGCCAGCCAAAACAGCTGGTGCTCCAATACTGGATGTATTAAATAAAATGGATATAACAAATATTTTAGTTATTGTCACAAGATATTTTGGAGGAATCCTTTTAGGAACTGGTGGTTTGGTTAGAGCTTATAGTTCAGCAACTAGTGAAGTTTTAAAGAATGCAAAGTTTTTCATTTTAGAAAAACAAATTCGTTTTAAAGCTACACTATCCTATTCAGCATATCAAATATTCACTAAAATGTTTAATTATGTTCATATAGAAAAAACCTCATTTCTAGATGAGGTCATAATTGAAGGTTATTGTAAAGAACCACTATATCAAAATCTTCAAAAGGATGCCTACACCTATAAGATAGGTGACATATTACTCGAAAATTTAGGACTCTTTCCTATTGAAGTTCCTGCTGATATTTAAGTCTGGTAGCTTCTCCGCCTCTTAAATGGCGGACTTTTTTATTGTATTCTAATAAATCCTTTACCTTTAGATACAAATTATAATCAAACTTTTCCAGCTTAGTTGTTAGATCATGATGAACTGTTGATTTGGAAAAGCCAATCAACTTTGCTACTTCTCTAACCGTTCTTCTTCCATCTAACATTAGATAAGCCATCTCTAATACTCGACTTTTGATTTCCTCCATTATCAAATCACCTAGTATTAAATATGCAAGCCACTTTTATTTTATGAAAAATAAAAACACATTAGCCAGTTCAAAGACCAATGTGTATATTATTTAAAGTCAGTTACTACTTAGTTGCTGCAACTTCAGACATTTCTTTACCAAAGATATTTGTTGGGTTGACATAAGAGTTATTAACTTTAATTTCTAAATGTACATGTACTCCTGCTTCAACATCAAATAAAGATGTAGATGCTGTACCAATTGTTTGTCCTAAAGCAACTGAATCGTTTGCTTTAACTTTTACATCCGTTAAAGATGAATAAATACTTACAACATTATTAGAATGTTGAATAGTTACTGTAGTACCATTTAATTCATCCTCTTCTACCGATAGAACAACCCCAGCATAGATTGAACTAACAGAAAATTCTGAATTATCTGGCTTAGCATAGCTTAAACCTTTAGACTCAATCATATAGCTACCATTAACAATGACCGCAGAAACTAGTTCTTCATCTGATAAATTAATATCGAAGAATGTTCTAACAATTTCATATTCACCACTAACAGGTAGAGTGAATTTAGGTTCCTCTGGTTCTGGTGTAACATTCTTATCATCATCATCAGCTGGTGGTGTTACTGTATTGTTATCATCGTCAGGATTTACCACTGGATCATCATTAACTACGGGAGCATCTGTTAATGCTAAAGAAGCAATAGTGATAACTGTAGCAAATACTACTACTACAACAGCAATGAAAACTAATAACTCTTTCTTGTCTATTAAAAATCTTTTAACTTTGTCTTTCATTTCCTTCACCTCACTAGTAGTATGGATTAGGACGGGTAAGGTTATACAAAAAAAATATTTTTTTTAAAAAGAAATTAAAGACACAATATAATTTAGTCCAAAAGCGATAATAAAAGCACAAATAAAAGAGATAATAAAATAAGCTATTTTTATTTGAATTACTTTCCCTTGCTTAAAACATTCATCCAACCTTGAAGCTTGTAAAATTAAAAATGTTATTACAAAGAAAATACAAAAGCCTGTTGAAAAAAGAATTCCCTCTATCATTAGTAAATACCTAAAACATTGTTGTTTCCTTTCTTTATTAATATAAAAGAGCTATATTAAATATAGCCCGTTTTTATAATTGACCTGCTTTAGAATTTCTAAGATGTTCTCTTAGCTCTTTTTCTTTTTGAGTCAAATCAACCTGTTCCTTACGATTCTTATCAAGTCTTTCCTTACGGAACTCATCTAAATGATTTTTGGCACTTTCACGATTATAACCAATATGGGCCTCTTGCGCTAGAACATTAACATTGTCATCGTGAAATTCTAAAATTCCACTGATAATCACTACATAATATTCTTCATTACCTTTAACAAGCTTGACATAGCCCTCATTAATAACAGCCACAACAGGTATATGGTTTTTTAAAATTGCAAATTCACCATCATTGTTTTTTATAACTACATAATCTACCTCTTCATTATAAAGGTTACCTTGATGGGTTGAAACAACTATTTTCATTATTTTAAAGTCTCTGCCTTCTTAATAGCATCATCGATTGTACCAACAAGTCTAAAAGCTTCCTCTGGTAAGTCATCATGTAAACCATCAAGAATTTCTTTAAAGCCCCTAATTGTTTCACTAATTGGTACATAAGAACCTGGAACACCGGTAAATTGACCACCAATAAACATGTTTTGAGATAAAAACAATCTAATACGCCTTGCTCTTAAAACAACTAATTTGTCCTCTTCAGATAGCTCATCCATACCTAAGATTGCAATTATATCAAGCAGCTCATTATATCTTTGAATAATCTGTTGAACACGTCTTGCAACATTATAGTGTTCTTCGCCTACAATTTCAGGAGACAAAGCACGTGAAGTTGAAGCAAGTGGATCTACAGCAGGATAAATACCTTCCTCTGTCAATTTACGAGATAGATTTGTGGTGGCATCCAAATGCGTAAATGTTGTTGCAGGAGCTGGATCAGTATAATCATCAGCAGGTACATAAATTGCTTGAATGGAAGTAATAGAACCATTTTTAGTTGAAGTAATACGTTCTTGTAACTTACCCATTTCAGTAGCTAGCGTAGGTTGATACCCAACAGCTGAGGGCATACGACCTAATAAGGCTGACACCTCAGAACCAGCTTGGGTAAAACGGAAAATATTATCAATGAATAATAAAACATCTTGTTTCTCAACATCTCTAAAATGCTCAGCTAAGGTTAATCCGGTCAAAGCTACACGCATTCTAGCTCCTGGTGGTTCATTCATTTGACCAAAAACCATAGCTGTTTTATTAATTACACCACTTTCACTCATTTCTGAATAAAGGTCATTACCCTCTCTAGTTCTTTCACCAACACCGGTAAATACTGAGATACCGCCATGCTCTTCAGCAATATTATGGATTAATTCTTGAATTAAAACAGTTTTACCTACCCCAGCACCACCAAATAAACCAATCTTACCACCTTTAATATAAGGGGCTAATAAATCAACTACTTTGATACCGGTCTCAAGAATCTCAACATTTGAAGATAATTCTTCAAGCTTAGGAGCATCACGATGAATTGGCATGTGCTTTTCATTCTTCAATGATTCTTTATTATCAATAGGTTCACCTAAAACATTAAATACACGACCTAAAGTTTTATTACCAACAGGAACAGAAATAGGACTACCTGTATTTAAAACCTTCATACCCCGAACTAATCCATCTGTTGAATCCATAGCTATACATCTTACAACATTGTTGCCTATATGTAATGCAACCTCTAATGTTAAATTAATCGCAACATTATGATTATCTTCTTTGTTGACATTTATTTTAAGTGCATCATTAATTTTAGGAAGGTCGCCATCATCAAATACAACATCAACAACAGGCCCTTTTACCTCTAAAATCTTCCCAAACACTATTTGCTACCTCCAATCGCATTAGCACCACCAATTATATCTATTAACTCATTAGTAATAGCATTTTGGCGAGCCCTATTATATAGTAGTTCTAATTTTGCAATAACTTCTTCGGCATTATCTGTTGCACTACGCATTGAATTCATACGTGCTGAATGCTCTGAAACTTTAGCATCCAAAATAATTCCATAAATCATATCTTGAATATACATAGGTAAAACTAAATCTAAAGTTTTTTCAATGCCTGATTCATAAACATAATCAATATTACCAGCTTCACCACTTAAAGAAGTTATTGGTAAAAGTTCTTCAAAACATACCTCTTGAGATAAACTATTAATATAATGATTATAAACAATTATTAGCTTGTCTATCTCACCCTCTAAATAAGAAGTGATAATGCCCTTAGCTAATTCTAAAATATCGATAAACATTACATCATCTCTAACAAAGGTAGGTTCATCATTAATTAAATTATAATTTTTTCTTTTTAAATAACCATAGCCGTGTTTGCCAATGGCTGAACAAACAACCTTAACATCTTTATTTAAACCAGAAATATGTTCTTCTAAGGCTTTATATATTGAAGAATTATAAGCTCCTGCCAAACCTCGATCAGATGTTATAATTAAATAAGCAACTGTATTAATAGGTCTATCTGCCATCAATGGATGTTTATAATCTTCAGTTGCTTTGGCTAACATTTGTTTAACCATAGTAGCTATTCTTTGCATAAAATCTTGATAATTCTTAAAAGTTTTTTCAGCTTTTTTTACTTTAGAAGAACTTACCATATACATAGCCTTAGTAATTTGGGCTGTACTTTCCGTAGATGAAATACGTTTTTTTACTTCACGTAAAGAATTTGCCATCTTATCACCTACTCAAATTTCTTTTTAAAATTATTTAAATAAGCATTAAGCTTGTCAAAATCAGGTAATGTTTTAGTAGTCTTGATATATTCAGCAAGTTTTTTGCCTTCCTTATCAACCTTAAGATCTAAATACAAACTCTCTTCAAAACGTTTTAAATCTTTAAGAGGAATACTATCTAAAATACCATTAGTTAAACAATAAAGAATTAAAGCTTCTTCTTCCATTTCAAGAGGCTTATGAAGATCTTGTTTTAAAATTTCTTCTGTTCTCTTACCTCGCTCAAGACGCGCCTTAGTTGATTGATCAAGATCAGATCCAAATTGCGTAAATGCTTCTAGCTCACGATATGCAGCCAAGTCCAAACGTAATGTGCCAGAAACTTTTTTAATTGCCTTTGTTTGAGCAGCACCACCAACACGAGATACTGATAAACCGGCATTGATTGCTGGCCTAATACCTTTATAAAAATAATCTGCCTGTAAGAAAATTTGACCATCAGTAATGGAAATGACATTTGTTGGAATATAAGCTGAAATATCACCAGCTTGAGTCTCAATTATTGGCAATGCTGTAATACTACCACCGCCAAGCTTCTCATTCAATTTAGCAGCTCTTTCTAATAAACGTGAATGTAAATAGAATACATCACCTGGATAAGCTTCCCTTCCTGGTGGACGATGTAATAATAAAGACATCTCACGATAAGCAACAGCGTGCTTTGATAAGTCATCATAAATAATTAAAACATCTTTGCCTTGAAACATAAAATATTCAGCTAATGATACACCAGCATAAGGTGCTAAATAAAGCATAGGTGCTGGGTTAGATGCTGAAGCTGACACGATAATTGAATAACGCATAGCATCATAATTTTTTAATGTTTCATAAACATTAGAAACAGTCGATTCCTTTTGACCAATGGCTACATAGATACAAATAACATTCTTGTCGGCTTGATTTATGATTGTATCTACAGCAATAGCTGTTTTACCAGTTTGTCTATCACCAATAATAAGTTCACGTTGACCACGACCGATAGGTACTAAGGCATCAAGCACTTTAATACCTGTTTGAAGTGGAGTATCAACACTACTTCTATCCATTACGCCTGTAGCTTTAACTTCAATAGGTCGAGTCTTAGTAGCCTTAATAGCCCCATTACCATCAATAGGTTGACCTAAAGAATTAACTACACGGCCAATAAATTCTTCACCTACAGGAATCTCTAAGACCTTGCCGGTACATTTTACAGTATCTCCTTCTTTTATTTTCGAAGAGTCACCTAATAAAATGACACCAACACTATCACTTCTTAAATCCTGAACCATACCATAAACATCATTAGGAAAGATTAGTAGTTCTGATGACATAGCATTGTCTAAGCCATAAACAACAGCAATACCGTCACCAACTTCAACAACCTTGCCTACATTTTCGGTATGAATCTTATCATTATAGGCTTTAATTTGCTCCTTTATTAAGCTTGAAATTTCAGATAAATTAATATTAGCCATCTATTTATCCCTTCTTTAAAGTGATTCTTTAATCTTACTTAACATATTATTCAAACTCATATCTAAACTTTCACCATTACAAATAATTTGAATGCCATATAAGATATTAGAATTCACAGTATTTTCAATAATAAGTCTTTTATTTGGATATCGATCTTTTAAAAGCTTATTAAGTGAATTAATCCTTTCCTTAGTTAATTTGTCCGAACTAATTACTTCCACTTTTAAAACACCTTTGTATTCTTCAAATAAATCATTATAACAATCTTTAATCACATTAATACTATTAAGGCGATTATTTCTAATTAGCAATTTTAAAAAGCTTAAAAATACACCATCAAAGCACTTAAATACCTTATCAACCATTTTAAGCTTTTCATCTAAGTCAATTAAAGGTGAATCGAGTAGCTTTAAAAAATCTTTTTCATCCTTTAGAATTTTAGTTAAATAATCTAAATATTCTAAATATTTGTCTATTTTCTTTTCTTCAACAGCTAAATCAAAGAGTGCTTTTGCATACTCATTTTCAACCATTAATCATTGGCCCCCTTCAAAATTTCATCAACAACATCCATGTATTTATCTTGATTAATTTCTTTAGCCACGATTTTTTCAGCTGCTAAAAAGGCAATATCAACAATTTCCTTTTTAATTTGCTTTTGCATACTATTTTTTTCTTGTTCTAACTCAATTTCCAAATTATCAAGACGTCTCTTAGCTTCAGCCTTAGCATCTGCAATAATTTGATCACGACGAAGATTGCCATCCTTTTCAGCTTTGGCAAGCATTTCTTTAATTTGCGTTTTAGCTGCTTCTAACTGATTAGCTAAATCGTCTTCTAAGGCTTTGGCATTATCTCTAGAGGCCTTTGCACTCTCTAAAGCAGAATCAATAGCTTCTCTTCGTTTTTCTAAGATATTAGTAATAGGTTTCCAAAAGAAAAACCTAATTACTATAAATAAAATAATAGTTGCAATGAGTTGAATGAGTAAATCGCGCACATCGCCACCTGTAATATGCATATTAGTAAGTGGACCCAAACAGCTATTAACTGCTTCAGCAATTTTATTTAAAATCTCATCCATAAATTATATATCACTTGTTAGTGAAATTCCTTTCTATTATTTAGCTAATAACATTAACGCAATAATAAAGCCATAAATACCAGTTGACTCTGAAACGGCTTGACCGATAAGCATTGTAACAGTAATCTTACTAGAGGCTTCAGGTTGACGACCAATTGCTTCTACTGCCTTAGCAGCAACATTACCTTCACCTATGGCAGCACCTACACCTGTAAATACGGCAATAGCAGCTCCAATATAGGCCATACCACTTCTAAAAAATTCATTGTATTCAGCTACCTCAGCTAAAAAATTCATAAAAATTGTTAAAAATTGCATTTCTTTTTTCTCCTTTAATTATATATTTTTTCTTCATCTTTAATCTTCATCGATGTGAAGATAATTGACAATACCACGAATACCGCTGTTTGAATTATACCAAAACCAATATCAAACACTATATTAACAAATGGCATCACAGGGATAGAAAACCATCCTAATAAACCTTTAATTAATAACGCTATTACTGAACCACTAATGATGTTACCAAATAAACGTAAGCATAACGATATTGGCAAAGCTATTTCACTTATTAAATTCATCGGTAACATTACGGGATTTGGATCAGCCAATCCTTTAAGATATCCCAAAAAGCCATTTGATACTATACCCGTTATCTGAATCAAAAAGAACGTTGATAAAGCTAAAGCCATAGTAATCATAATGTAGCTAGTAGGATTTTCTAACAAAAATATTGCTGAAATATTCGATGTAAGAATAAAAATTGCTAGCGATAAAAACCACGGCGCATAAAATCTCCATCTTTTGCCAATATTCTGTTTAATAAAATTGTTAATCAGCTCAACTAACATCACAAAGGGAATAAGCCATAAAGGTATTTTTTTTAGTGGATCAATTTTCTTTAATTTAAAGCTAAATAAGATAAAAAATAAAGATAAAATCAGCGTTATAATTATCGTTGAAGCAACAGGCTTTTTGATAGTACTTAAATCAAAAAAGCTTTGCCAAAATTCAACCACTAATCACTCACCTTCTTTCTAAAAATAAGATAAACTATAACTAATACTACTTTAATAGTTACATAACCACCAAAAGCAATTACTAGTACCCACATTTTCTCTGGCTTACCATAGACCTCTTTAAAGAATATTGCTAAAAAAATACCCATAAAAACTACTAAACGAATTACTACACCAAGCCAAGCTTGTTTTTTAGCATAAGCTTGGGCTGAATCAGGATAAAGTTCAGCCATTCTTATAATTCTTCTACTCATCTTTAACATTAGTCCATGATTCAATAAGCCTGTAAATACTCCTATTAAATAATAAACCCAATCGTAACCACACACGCCAAGAATTATTGCTACTATTGTTGCCACAACCAAAACTATTGGTACTATTAAATAATTAATCTTTTGATTCGTTTTTTGGCTCATTCTTTTTATCCTCCTTTTTTAACATCTTTAAGAGAATATAAATAAAACTTACTATACCACAAATAGCTCCAAAAGCTGCCAAAACACCTGGCCAAACCGAATCTTTATTAATCAAACCACCAATATAATAACCAATAAACAAAAGTACAACAATAGTTATAAGTCCTTGAGTTGTTATTACATAATATTTGGCAAATTTAGAAAATTTCATTACTTTGTACCGAATAATCTATCTCCACAATCACCAAGACCAGGAACAATATAGCCTTTATCATTAAGCTTTTCATCTAAGGCTGCTAAAAACAAATTAACATCAGGATGATTCTTTTGCATCACTTTAACACCTTCTGGTGCCCCGACTAAGCCAACAAAACGAATATCCTTACAGCCTCTTTTCTTAAGTATGGTAATAGCTGCAGAGGCACTACCACCTGTAGCTAACATTGGATCAACTACTAAAACAATTGAGTTAACTATAGTATCAGGAAACTTAGCATAATATTCACAAGGTTCTAAAGTTTTTTCATCACGATAAAGCCCAATAAAACCAACTTTGGCGGTGGGTATCATTTTTCTTATACCTTCTACCATACCCAAACCAGCTCTTAAAATTGGCACAATAACAACATCATGAGCCAATTCAAATTGTTTTGATTTACAAATTGGTGTTGTAATTTCTACTTCTTTTAAGGGAAAATTACGCGTAATTTCATAAGCCATTAAACCAGCAATTTCTTCAACATTTTGATAGAAATCCTTAGTCTTTGTTTCCTCTTTCCGAATATTAGTTAGCTTATGTTTAATAAGTGGATGATCTAAAATTGTTACAGACATTCTATTCCTCCTTTTCGTACTTGGTAATTTTATCTATACGTCTTTGATGTCTTTCGTTAAAAGAAAATTCCGTTTTCACCCAAGCTTCAACAATCGCACAAGCAACATCAGCATCTAAATTTTTTGCAGCTAAAGCTAGACAATTGCTGTCATTGTGCTGCCTTGTCAAAATAGCAGTTTCAACATCATTAACCAAAGCACATCTTACACCTCTTACTTTATTGGCAATAATTGACATACCTATTCCTGTAAAACAAATAACAATACCTCGTTCAGCCCTTTTTTGCTGAACATCTTTGGCCACTAAATAGCCATAATCTGGATAATCACAGCTTTCTTTGGAAAAAGTACCTCTATCAATTATTTCATGACCTTGAAGTCTTAAATATTCTATTAATTTATTCTTTAATTCTAATGCTGCATGATCACAGCCAATTGATATAGTCATAAAAGCACCTCATTTATTTATTATAACATACTTTTATATATCAATCAAAAAAAATTTACTAAAAAACCCTTGCTGAATATGACAACAAGGGTTTAGTTTGAATTTATACTTCTTTAAAATTATTAACTTGAAGCTTTTGATATTTTTCTTTTTTCAAACCATCAAAAGTAACGTTTTTCAATTGTACATTATCTACATAATTGAAAATTAATCCTTCACCACTCATTGGATCTAAGAAATCCATCATAGCAGGACGTCCTTCTTTTGGATTTTTAGCATATTTGAATTTAACATTTTCAATGCTTATTGATTTGATAGGGGCCTCTGGCAAACCATAAAATGTACCAGCAGCAACATTTACATCTGTACAATCAATATTTCTAAATATAAAATCACCTAAATATGGAGTTCTATCATCAACAGGCAATTTCTCTTTTGAGTAAACATATTCACTATGACCATCTGGATCACAAAAATAATACATATTAATAACTAAAGGAGTCAATACTTCATTCATTATAATATTTTCAAAAGTTATGCCATCGATAATAGCATCCTTGCCACGACCTCTTCTAGTCTTGATTCGTAAACCTCTATCAGTCTGATTAAATAAACATCTTGTAACATTAATATCTTTGATGCCACCACTCATTTCACTACCTAAAACAACAGCTCCATGACCAAAGTTCATTGAACAATTGCGGATATTGAAATTTGAAGATGGCTTCTTATATTTTCTTCCCATATAAATCTTACCAGATTTTATGGCAATACAGTCATCACCAACACTAAAATAAACACCAATAATATCAACATTAGTACAAGATTCTGGATCACAGCCATCCGTATTAGGTGAATCTTTTGGACTTATTAGCTTCATGTCTAAGAATCTAATATTGTTTGAAAAATAAGGATGTAAATTCCAAGAAGGAGTATTAGTAACTGTTACACCCTGAAATACAACACCATTACAATGGTTTAAAAAAACACCACGTGGACGCCAAGCAATTCTCTTGGTTCTAACATCAACCCACCAGTCACCATTTTGGGCATTACCATCAATAACACCTTTACCAATGATTTTAACATTTTCAACATTAATACCTGTAATAATGCTTGCGAAACAATCTAAAGGGTTCCCTTCCCAAGAACCAAGATTATATTCATCTTTTTCATCACTAGTATAAGTCATACCAGGCAAAACAGGATAATGTGTTCTATCTGTATCACCAATAAGATGGACTCCTTCTTCTAATTCAATTGTTATATTACTTTTTAAAAATAATGGTCCTGTATAGTATTCCCCTTTCGGAATATAGACTCTTCCTTGATCTGGGCAAGCCAAAATACAAGCCTGAATGAAATTAGTATCATTATTAATACCATCACCCTTAGCTCCAAAATTTTTGACATTTAAACATACATATTCTGCCTCAGTAACAAATTTCTTTTTAGTACCATTAATATCTAAAACATATTCAGTATTTGGAAGCAAATTAAATAATGAGTGTACATTATTATCGATTTCTTGTTCGATAATTTCATCATTTAATTTTACTATATATGGCGTTGTTTTAAAAACATCATTATTTTCAATTTCAAAAGTAACACTAGTCGAACTGACAAATAAAATATTAAACATCTTCTTCAATCACCTCTGTAGCTTGCTTTTTATATTTAATTCTAACTCTAATATCAACAATTACATTTTTTATAAATAAGAATATGAAGTCAACTATTATATAAAATAAGGCATACGAAAACGGCTCAATACCATAATTTGTTCCTCCCATTGGATTCAAAATCCAACCATGCATACCCATAAAATAAACTACAAAAAATAATATGATTGACAAAAGCATATTATATATCAATGCTAAAACAAATGACAAAAAGCCTTTTATATTTATCATATTATAGCGATAAACATTATTTGCTCTATTATTCATCATTCTTACTGTTGGCCGAATTAGATAATTCATAAATAATGCTAAAGTAAGACCAATTATCACTATCAAAACAATATCTTGATTAGCTGCTTCCGGATCATCAAAACTTAAGCCTATATCAATACCACCTATTGCACTAAAGAAAACGGCAGCCGCAGCTGCCCAATACTTTAGTAAAAGAACAATAATCCAAGGTGGAATTTTTGAGAGCCAATCTACTTTATATGGTCTTTCATCCTGAATTTCATCTTTTACTTTATTTTTCATTAGAATACTACCTTTTTATAGTTTCTGTCATATTTGAAGTAACCTAAAATACAGCCAATAACTGAACATATAACGGCAAGTGCTACACCAATTATAGACATTGCACAATTAAAATCAAATTTTAATGGTATTTGTAGCTCTATTCTACCACTAGAAGTTAGAACAAATGTATTGGCAATAGCTACTATCCATAAAACACCAAACACGGCAATAATCAAAGAACAAATTATAGATATAATTAATGAGCCTAAATTTCTCTTAGAACTGAAAGTAACACCATTAAAAATATTAATACATCCGAATAGTACCATGATGAACATATAGAAGCCAGATAAATTTAATTGACCGTCTTCAACATAGATACGTACTTTACTATGAAAGGAAAGGAAGAAACCAAGAAATAGACCAGGTAAAGCAATTAAAATGCCTGGCAATTTACAAGGATTATATTGGAAAGTATCTAGAAAGCTTAACCAAACATTCTTAAAATATTGTCCCAAACCTTTATTTTTCTTTTCAACTGTAGCTTGTTCAGTAGTATTTTGTACTGATTCTTCTTTTTTTACTTCTTCAGTTACTAATTCTTTTTCTGTATTATTCATCGTACTCACCTACCTAATTCTAGCTTCTGTTTCTTTATCAAAGAATAAAATTGATGATTTCTTAAAACAAGCTTTAATAACTTTTTCATTAATTTGATCACGGCCATCAGCTTTAGCAATAATCTTTTCGCCACCAAATGTACCATATACTAGCTTATATGAACCTAAGAATTCAAAGTAATCAACTTCTAAGTCAAATACTTGACCCTTATTTTCAGCTAATGATTTTTCATCAATGAAGACATAATCTGGACGAGATGCCATGACAACCTCTTTTCCAGCATAATCTTTTAAAATTTTCTTTTGTTCAGCAGTTAGTTGAATTTCAGCACCTGAAACATGAACAAATTTTGTTCCTTCGGCATTAATACTACCATTGTAGAAATTACATGGTGGAGTTCCAATGAATCCAGCTACAAATATATTTTCAGGATATTCGAACATTTCCTTTGGCGTAGCAATTTGTTGAACATAGCCATCTTTCATTACTACAATTCTTGTAGCTAATGTTAATGCTTCAATTTGATCGTGGGTTACATAAACAAATGTAGCTCCTAATCTTTCATGTAGTTGTAATAATTCCTTACGCATTGAACCACGAAGCTTAGCATCTAGATTTGATAATGGCTCATCAAGTAAGAAAACAACAGGGTTACGAACAATAGCACGACCTACCGCAACTCTTTGGCGTTGACCACCTGATAATTGCTTTGGCTTTCTATTTAAATATGGAACTAAGCCCAACACTGTTGCAGCATACATTACTTGCTTATGTATAGTAGCAGGATCTGTTTTTCTTATTGTTAATGAGAAAGCTAAATTTTGATAAACAGTCATATGAGCATATAGCGCATAATTTTGGAATACCATCGCAATATCACGATCCTTAGGAGCTAAGTCATTAACTCTTTTGCCATTAATAATCAAATCACCAGTACTAATTTCTTCTAGACCAGCAATCATTCTTAATGTTGTTGATTTACCACAGCCAGAAGGTCCAGCTAATACGATAAAATCACCTTTTTTAATTTCAATATTAAAATCATAAACTGCATGAAAACCATTAGGGTATATTTTATTTACATCACGTAGTATTACATCAGAAACAACTTCTTTTTGATTTACGTTTTCCATCAACTATACCCCCTTTGTAGTATCTTGAGTTGCCATAAAGTCAGCATATTTCTTAGCTCTAATTAAGCCTATTATACCTGCAAAGAAGAAACATGCCGCCGCAATTCCTAATAATACAATTGTAGTTATTCCTCTAACATATCCATTCTGCCAAAAATAAGCATTATTTACATATTGACCAACTACTGTCGGACCTAATTTACCGATATTAGTTGGATCTTTTAAATAATTTGAGTAATCAATAATTAATGTTAATGGAATCCAGAACATTCTCAAAACGCAAACAGCACCAATACCAATAAGCACAAAGCTATACTCTTTTGAATAGGCTTTTACTTTTTCGACTGACAAGAAACCAAAAAGTAAAATAATAATGTTCATTAAAATTTTAACAACTACAGTAACATCCCATACTATAGAATTCAGTGCAATAAAAGCCCCTAAAATGCTGAAGAGAATGCCAGCCATTCCTAATTTATAAGATAATGAATTGCTGCGATAACGCATCATTTCGCCTTCAAAGTTCTCTACGTTATAGTAAACCTTCTCAGACTTTTCAACAATTCCGTTGTTTTCTAAATTATTAGGCATATTATTCCACCACCTTTTCTGCTAATTCATGCTTAGTCAATAAATATCTATAAACATTGTAGGCTAACAATAAAGCACTAATCACTATGAAAATGATAATTATAACACCATAGATGATTAAAGGTGTAGAATTGATTGCAAAACTTGATTTATCAGCAAGTCTAAATTGTTCTTCAACTTTTTCATAATTAATATCATTAGCTAAAGCACCCCAATTAAGCGCATCATAATTTTCTGCTAATTTACCAAGAGGTAAGAAATTATATACTAAAGTTACGATAGCTACAATAATTGTTATAGCTGGGCAAACAACTCCTGAAACAAGATTTGAAATATAATATTTCTTTCTTGTAAGATTAGCACAAACTGCCATAATTGCTAGCATAACTAATGATACTACACCTAAAGTTAATATCATATTATTTGCAGCTTGAACTTGCTTATTGAAAGAATATAAAATCTGATACAATGAATCAAAACTATAAGCACTAGTATGTCTACAAAATAATGCTAAATATTCATTACCAGTTGTAATACTAGTAACCTTTCCACTTAAAATATCACTATTATAATTAACAGCTGTGTCAGCGTAAGGTGTGATATAGAAGCATGCAATAACTACAAATAAAAATCCAAACACACCAAATATTAAATAAAATAATTTAGCATGTTTCTTTAAAAATTGAGTCATAATAACCTCCAATCAAGTATTCTCTTGGAAGGCAATTTAGATGCCTTCCAAGAATACTCATTATAATTGTTTAAATATTAGCTAGCTAAACCAGCAATTTCTAATAATGTTTGATAATGCTTTAAATATACTTCAGCTGATTGAGCAAAGAAGCCTTCTAATTGAGTTCTAGAAACTTCTGCGGCCTCCCAACCTTCAAGTACTACTTTTCTCCACTTTTCAGAACCAACACCACGAGACCAGAAATCAACTAATGTTTGAATAGAAGTTGCATTCTCAGGAGATGATGACCATTGAGATGGAACACTTGCACCGAAGCCAGGTTTTCTACTTGACATTGCAACGATAACTGCACCTGATGCACAAGCAGCATTAACGTTAGCAGCACCAACCTTACCAGCTTCATTAGTAAATTGATATTCAACAGCATCTGTACGAACATGGCCTAAACCTTGAGTTGAACCAATAGCCATACGGCAATAGTCATTCCAACCTAATGTTGACTTGTTAGTTTCAGAAATAACTTCAGCTTTATACTTAGGATACTGAACACCTGCAAGAGTTATAGTACCATCACGATAGTTTTCTGGACCATAGTCTTGTAATAAAGCACCTTCTTCAGAGAAGAAATAATCTGCTAACATACAAGCGGCCTTAGTACCTTCTTCAGTAGTATGAAGAGGAATAACTGTACCAGAACCCTTGTTTGCACGAGAAGATTCTAGATATCTTGTATACTTATATGTTGATTTAGAAATATTGTCGTTTTCCCACTTAGTTAATGGTGGTAATACAGGCATAACAGCCTTGAATTTAGAATCTGCTGTACCAATTCCATTAGCATCTACTTTATTGTTAACTGTTTGGGTAGCGTTATAGTCAAACATAGCTAAAGCAGCACCACTCTTACCAGTTAAGTATTGAGAATTATATGCAGTCTTATTACCAGCATCAAAGCCTTCAATAATTAAACCTTCTTGATATAATTGATGTAATTTAGTTAAACCATCATATGCAGCAGGATTTGTACGACCATCACATAAATTACCATCTTTGTCAAAATATAATGCATCTTTTTCAGCCATACCACGAATACCTTGAACACCGAAAATTTGCATTAACCAAAGAACTGAGTCAATTCTACTATTTTCACCTGTACGTGGAATAAAGCCTTCTACTTTTCCTTCGTAGCCAAATTTACCTTTTAAGTAAGAATTATTATTTACAACAGCACGTAATAAGGCAATGTAATCATCTGTTGTATAACAAGCTTTTTCAGAAGTAAATACTTCAGAACGCTTAGTATACTTATTACTTGACATATAAGCAGCATCAATATAATTTCTTAATGCTTCGGCATAAGCCTTACCTGTTTTAGCTGTTAAGTCATTTTGAACTTTAACAGGATTTGTAGCTGCCTTTACTGTTAAATCTTCTAACTTACCATTTACAGAAATACCTACAGTGAAATCTGTTGAAGTATCAATAACTGGTTGATAAACACCACCATTAGTTACAGCAGCAGTATCAAAACCACTAGTGCTATCAACATCTAGAATTGCTTCTACTAATTCAGTATTTAAGATAAATAAATGTTCAGCAGAATCTAGACCATCAAAGTATGGTAACATATACATCTTACCATCACCATTAGTCATCTCGGCCTTTACTGTTGGATGTTCATCTAAGAACTTACTGTAGTTTGGCATTACATCTAAATAATCATATAAATTAGCCAACTTACCATTCTTTGCAAATTCAATACTATTAGCATTGTTCATAACTACTAAGTCAAGATTTGCAAAGTCTGCATAACCCTCTAGTGATAACTTTTGACTAGCATCATCTGTAGAAACATATTCATCTACAGCCCACACTGCATCCTTAATTTCACATTTTAAATTTTTGGCAACTGCTTCCCACATAGGAAGGATTGCACCTTGAGTATAAGTTTTGCCACCCTCAAGTGGGTTAGTATATTGAGCATGGCCTTTTACTTTACCAGTAAATGATACACCTGATTGACCTTTATAGTTAAGATAAACATTCATAGTTTTACCTTCAAGGTCTGGTGTTACATAAGGCTGGTCTGTTTCGCCGCCACAGCTTGCAAGTGTTAAAACACCAAGAGCTGCAACGCCTAATAATAAAGTCTTCTTCTTCATCTTTTTTCCCCTTTTCTTATTTTTAAAACTTTATTTTCTATTCTTTAACTCCACCAACGTTAACACCCGCAGCAAAATACTTTTGAATCTTAGGGTAAATAACGATGATTGGAATGATAGAACAAACTAATAATGCATACTGCATAGAGTATGGTGAATAAGGTAATACGACACCACCAACGTTTGCTTTTTCAAGAACCGTATCTAGCGTTCTTCTAATATAAACTTGTAGTGGTTGATCATCTGTACCTAAAAGCATTTGAGCCCATAAATAACCATTCCAACGAGAAATTGCATAGAACATTGCAACTGTTGCAATAGATGCTTTTGACATTGGAATATAAATTCTTGTTAATAATTGGAATTCAGAAGCACCATCAATCGTTGCTGCCTCTTCAATTTCGGTTGAAACACCGCTAAAGTAGTTTCTTAATAAAATAATATTAAATGCATTAAAACCTAAAGCAATAATATACATGTATCTATTATCAACGCCTAAAGACTTGAAATTATAATAAGTAGGAATCAAACCGGCACTAAACCACATTGTAAATGTTAATAAGAAATTAAAACCACGACCAAACATTAATCTTGATTTAGATAAGGCATAAGCACCAGTAATTGCTACTAACATAGATACAATAGTACCATACATAGTATAGAATAATGTGTTACAATAAGCCAACCAGAATAGTGAATCACTAAATACTTCTTTATAAGCATCGATTTGTAAACCTTCACCAATACCATTTGGCCAAAGGAATACTTGTCCAGTATTCATGGCTGTAACACTTGATACAGATGCAGATACTAAATAAATAAATGGATATAAACAAGCTAAGGCAAATAAAGTTAATAGCACATAAGCTAAAACCTTAAAAATTATTTCAGAACGATCTAATCTTTTCATTACTATGCACCTTCCTTATTAGAATAATGATGTAGATGAAACTCTTCTACTAATTGCATTAGCACCAAGTACTAGACACATTGCAATTAAAGAATTAAATAGATCGGCAACAATACCTACTTGCTGAGAACCAGCAAAGGTGATTGTTGATTGGTCTCCTGCACGTCCAGATAAACGATAAACTAATGTTGAAATAACTTCTGATGTTTCATAAGAAGTAGACATGTCTCCACATAATAGAATGATCTTTTCATAACCAACGTTAAGAATTTGCCCAATACGCATAATTAACATAATTGTTAAGGTAGGAGCCATACCAGGTAATGTAACATATCTTATTTGCTGCCACTTTGAAGCACCATCAATTCTTGCCGCTTCATAATTGGTTGGTGAAATGGCCATTACAGCCGCAAAGTACACGATGGAACCATAACCAGCACCTTCCCATACACCTGAAATTTGATAAATAGGCCTAAAGAAACGTGGTACAGCTAGAACACTTTGCCCAGCAGGAAGCCAACCAATATTGGATAATATTTGGTTTAATATACCTGCTGAAACTAACGCTGTCTTCTTTTCACACCATAATCTAAGTAATGTGGTAACAGCAACGACTGATACGAAGTGTGGCAAATAACAGCACACTTGTAAAAAGCTACGATATTTTTCATTCTTGATTTCACTAAATAATAGTGCTAAGAAAATTGGAATAGGGAAACCAAAGAATAAACCATACATACTATTTACAAATGTATTTCTAAAAGCTCTCCAAAAGTATCCTGAATAAACACTACTTGTATCAAAAAGGATTGAACCCCATTTGAAACCAGCCCATTGATCAACTCTTAAGTCAGTACCAACACCCCACTTAAAGCCTTCCAAAATACCAGCAATTGGTTTGTACTTATAAAGCACAAGGAACAACAACATAGGGACTAATAGAACATATAAACGCCAATCTTTAATTAGCGTGTGAAGTATTTTCTTCCACCTTGTACGTTCTACTTCATCGACTACATTTTGATTAATTGTCTTTTCCATCTTTAAAATTCACTCTCTCTTTCTCAAGATTTTCTTCTTTGACATCATCAGAAATGTTAAATTTAAAATTAAGCTCTTTTTCATTTTCTTGTTTCTGCTTTAATAAATTTTTCTTTATATTGACTAATATACCTTGCCTACTTAATACAAATGCTCCAACAAAGACAAGAATATAGCCAAAAGAATTCCAAGCAATAAAACCTAAAAACAAAAATTGAAAAGAACAAAGATAATAAACAAGTGTAACAACAAGTAATGAGACAAGACAATCGATTGCGCACAAACCAAGCATTGAACTCAATTTTTTAAATGTTTCTTCCTCATCTTTTACTTTTTTGTACCACAATAAATTAACAGATATCGATAACAATTGAAACAATGTTGCAATGTATAACTTCCAATCGTAATTCACTCTGTACAATTCATGTGGATTTAGTAGCATTCCACTAAGAATAGTGGCAAGAGCTAGAAAAGGTGCTAAAACTAAACCTTTCCATCCCCATCTAGTTATTGATACAATCATCATCAATAATGATATGGCAGTAGTAATTGCTTGAGCTGTCAGCATTAGATTAAAAACATAAATGCCTAGAACTTCAACAGCACATCCTATGACACCTAAGATAATCATATCAATAAACATATACTTCTTTAAACTCATAGACACCCCTTATTGTAAAAACAAATCAACATAAAGTTTTTTCCTAAGCATCTCTTCATAGAAACAACGAGCAACCATATAGGCACCATCATATCTTAAATGTGTGTCATCCTCTAAGCCATCAGGATAGGATATATAAAGGTCTTTGCCAAAGTTCATATAAAACCTTTTTGAAGCATCAGGGCCTTCTTTACTTAGTACTTCTCTTGTTAACTTATACATGTCAATACATGGAACATTAATTTGCTCAGCTAAAACCATCATTGCTTCGGGGTATTTACTATGACGACAATCGATAAGCTTTTCTCCAGAAAATTTTCTTTCTGTTATGGAAGTTAATAAAATTACATGTGCGCCTTTAGATCTACACGCTTCAACCATAAACTTTAAATTTTCTTGATAATCTTTAAATGGTTCAGTAAATCTGGTTGGATCTTCTTTTTTGGCATCATTATGACCAAATTCGATTAAAACTAAATCATCTTTCTTCATATTATTCAAAGCATTGTCAAACAAACCTAAACTTATGAAGTTTTTTGTGCTTTTACCATTGACAGCAAAATTCAAAATTTCTACATCAGGTTTTAAAAATCTAACAAGTGCTTGAGGCCAACCAGTTTGAGGAAACTTCAAATAGTTGTTAAATTGCATTGTAGAATCACCAAGAGTAATAATCCTACTTCCCATTAGGGTTTCCTCCTTTTTTTAAGCGTCAAAAAAATAGCGCTTTCAAAACTTCATATAGTATTTTAACATCTTTCAAAAGTATAGTCAATAGAAAACGCTTAATTTTTTTTGACAAAACAAGAAACTTTTTGTTGTTTTTTCAGGAAAAATGGAGGAAAAATGAAGCTAAGGCTTATGAACTTTAACAGTCTTTAAAATTGTGGTATAATTTTTAAAGGAGGTGCATATTTTATGGAAATAACCTTAAAACCCGGAGAATCTATAAATAAAACACTACAAAAACTCAAAACTGGTGATGTTATCATCTTAGATGATGGTATCTATTTTGAAAAAGTTGAAGTATGGACCAATGATATTAAAATAAAAGGCAAAAATCATCTTGGTGCCATCATTTATAATATGGATTATTATCATAAGATTATGCCAAATCATAATGAATGTAATACATTCAACACTTTTACAGTCTATGTTGGGGCGGACAATGTCACAATTGAAGATATAACCATAACTAATGGCTCAACTCCTTCTAGTATTTATGGTCAGGCAGTTGCCCTTCATGTTGATGGCAATCATTTCACTTGTAATAATTGTGTAATATCAAGTGCTCAAGACACACTCTTCACAGGACCATTACCGCCAGATCTTTTAGAAAGATATAAATACTTCTATCCAAAACAAAGATTGGCTGGCAAACCTTCGATTCAAATATACAACAAGTGTCAAATTGTTGGAGATGTTGATTTTATTTTTGGAACAGGAACTGTTCTTTTTAATGAGTGTGAAATCATCTCAATAGAAAGGAAAGATTGCACTGGATTTATCTGTGCTCCTGCTCATTCCAAAAATCAAAAATTTGGTTATTTATTTTATAAATGTAATTTAAAAGGAAAATCTGCAACTTACCTAGCAAGACCTTGGCGTGATTATGGTTCGGCAGCTTTCATCTTATGCAATATGGAAAAGCACATTATACCTGCCGGTTTTAATAAGTGGAATGGTACTAATAGAGACCAAACTGCTAGATTCTTTGAATATACTTTAGATACTGATTTAAGTAAACGCGAGTCTTGGATTAAGCTATTAACAAAGGAAGAAGCCGAAAAATATGTTGAGGATTTTAACAATTTTATCAATTTAGGGGATTGTTTTTAAATCCCCTTTTCTTATTATCGTATATAATTCGACAAATGTTGACAAAACCACTTTAATTACTAAAATAATGGGAGATTTTTTTGTCATAAAAAGTCGTTTTGAAAAAAAGTTTAAATTAAATATGAAAAATCACTTGTAATTACAATTTTTTTCTATTATTATATCATTTGAAAAATAAATTGGGAGGATATATAAATGGCAAAAATTATTATTGCTGATGACAATAAGGAATTAATATGTATGATCAGCGAATTTTTGAAAATGCAACCAAACATGGAGGTTGTTCAAACTTTTACAGGTGGAAAGGAATTATTAACTTATTTAGAATCTTATACTGCAGATATTCTATTACTAGATGTTTTTATGCCTGATTTAGATGGTGTTAATACTTTAAATGAGATTAAAGAAAATCCAAAGTACCATAGACCAAATAAAATTGTTATTTTGACAGCATTTAATACAGAATCATTGATGATGAAAACATCTTCTTTAGGAGCAGATTATTTCATTGTTAAACCTATAGATTTAAATAACCTACATAAAACTTTAACACA
Source organism: uncultured Anaeroplasmataceae bacterium (assembly GCA_947589245.1). Classification (GTDB taxonomy): domain Bacteria; phylum Bacillota_I; class Bacilli_A; order Acholeplasmatales; family Anaeroplasmataceae; genus Pelethenecus. The sequence continues at coordinate 517 of CANQBD010000008.1, read as the reverse complement.
ATTAATTAATGAAGATACAAATAAAGGTATTACTTATAATTTAAAAGAGCATACCAAATCTAACGAGATTGATTTAGATACGGAAATAACTGAGATTCTTCATGAAATTGGTGTTCCTGCACATATTAAGGGATATCTTTACTTAAGAGAATCTATAACAATGGTATATAAAAATGTGGAAATTTTAGGAGCTATCACTAAAATCCTTTATCCGACTGTAGCAAAAAAATATAAAACAACTTCTTCAAGAGTTGAAAGAGCTATTAGACATTCAATTGAAGTTGCTTGGAATAGAGGAAACGTTGATGCTATATCACAAATCTTTGCTTATACAATAAGTTATAATAAGAGTAAACCAACTAATTCCGAATTTATCGCCATGATTGCAGATAAATTAAGACTTGCCCACAAAGTAATATCATAAAAAAGGCTAGGCTGATAAATGTTAGGTACCCAATAAATTGGACTAAGTAATTTAATATTATAATTGAGATAAGGATTGTTGTCTATATTCTAA
>CANQBD010000007.1 GCA_947589245.1 uncultured Anaeroplasmataceae bacterium | reverse complement strand
CTCAAATTGTATCAAAAAGGTGCCTTTTAAAGCAAAAAGAAGCCGTTAGAAACTTTTTAGTTTCTTAACAGCCCCTTTTATATTTAAACATTTTTTATTATATTGGAGTTATTACCTTTGTTTATAACAGCTTCTTGTTCACAAGTATTAGTATTTAAATAAGAATCTGACGAGACATTATCATTATTAAGATTATTAACTATCTTTTCTAAATCATCTTTTGTCTCCTCATTAGAAATATCACAAGCATTTTCAGCAGCAACATTTTGATCTAAGACACGCTTTAAATTTTCTTTAGTTTCCTCATGCATAACATCTTCAGTCTTTCTTCTTTTTTCATAACCTTCAATCGAACCAGATAAGAATAAAGATGCTTTAGCACAAGAAGGTCCTACAAATTCATAAAGTACTGAAGATGATAGAATGATAGTTGATAAAAGGGTTCCTAAATCAGCAGGTAATAAACGTTGACCTAAAACTGATAGACCAATGGCAACTCCAGCCTGAGGAATTAAAGCAAGACCTAAGTTATTACGAATTTTTTTATCTTGCTTGGTGATGACGCAACCAATAAATGAACCTAAATATTTACCACCTATTCTAATAAAGAAATAAGCAACACCTATAAGCCCCACACTAGCTAACGTAGTCAAATCTAAGCGCATACCTGATAAAACAAAGAACAAAAGCATGATTGGTGGTGTAAAATTATCAATTTGGTGAAATAAATATGTATCATCCGTAATATTGATATAGACCGTACTAAATATCATACAAGCAAGCAATGGCGAAACTTCGATAATTGAACAAATACCACATAATAATAATAAAGCCATAATAACTAAAATCAAACGATTTTCTTTACTTCTTTTCGGATTTAAAACAAGCCTTAGGATAATTGCAAGGACAACCCCAATTGCAACAGCTAAAAGGTTAAAGCCAATTGGTTTAATCACATCTAAAACGGAAAAAGTTCCATCATTTGCAGAGGCAATTGAAGTTGCTACACTAAATGCTAATAGACAAACAATATCATCTAAGGCGACTATTTGGAGTAATATTTCAACAAATTCACCCTTAGCTCGATACTGTTTAATAGTCATCATTGTTGATGCAGGGGCAGTTGCTGAAGCTATGGCACCTAAAATAAGTGAGAAATTCCAATCAAGATTAAAGAAAAAATGCATTGATAAAGTAATTAGTAGCATTGCAACTAATGATTCTAAAATTGTTATTAAAATCACTTTACTGCCAGCTTTTTTCAAAACTTCCTTTTTGAAGAATTTACCAACTCCAAAGGCTATAAAGCTAAGAGCAATATCACTAACAAAGTCCATATGACTGATAATGTCACTAGATATCAAATTAAGACAACATGGGCCAATAATTATTCCCCCAATTATATAACCACTGACATTGGGAAGCTTTAAAAGCTTAGTTATTCTTGTGACTAAAAAACCAGCTAATAACATCATGCTTAATGATAATAAAACTTTTGTTGTCATATTTAGGTTATTAAAAAATTCTAAGTTTGCCATAATACTACCACCTACATACTGAAATATAAAAAGTTTTCACTTTTCTTATTGATTTTATGCTTGTTTAGTATTAAAATCAAATTATGATATCTAATATAGTTATAAATTTTTTTTATATCGGAGGTTCCTATGATTACCCAGAGATTACAAACTTTGATTACTGTTGGTGAAACAGAAAATTATTCTAAGGCTGCTGAGCAACTCAACTTAACTCAACCTGCGGTTAGTACGCACATAAAACAGTTGGAATCTGAACTTAATATTAAAATATTTAGACGCACAAACCACAATGTTGAACTAACTGAAGAAGGTAAAATTGCCTTAAAATATGCTATAAGAATCAATAATATCTATTCTAATTTACGGCAAGCATTAGCTGATTATCAGCAAAATATTAAACGCCTTACTATTGGTTTAACTCCTTCTGCTGAAAGTAGTATTTTGAGTCGTATTTTAGCTAAATATTCAACTGAAAAGGATAATTTACATATAACAATTATTACAGATACTATAAAAAATCTTTATACCAAATTAAAGAATTTTGAGGTTGATATTGCCTTTGTAGATGGTAAAATAACTGATGATCAATTAAACTATGGTCTTTTAAACACTGATTCTTTAGTTCTAGCGGTCAGCAATGATAACTCTATTTCTAAAAAAAATATAATTTCACTTGATGATCTTAAAAAACAAAAGCTTATTCTTCGTCCAGAAAGTTCTGGTACAACAAAACTATTTGAAACGCATTTAAGGAGCTTAGGTGAGGATATTAAAAACTTTGATGTCATTATGGAAATTGATAATATCGCAATGATTAAGGACTTAGTACGTCATAATTATGGTGTTTCTATTTTAGCTAAAAGTAGTTGTCAGCGTGATGTTATGAAAAATCGTTTTAAAATTGTATCAATTGAAAATTTAAGCATGGTGAGAGAGTTAAATGTTGTTTACCATAAAGACTTTACACATACGGAAATTTTAAATGAAATTATTGAACTATACAATTCGGAACGTAATAAAACTATTGTCTAATAAAAAAAACCACGTCAAAATAAAACGTGGATTTTTTTATTATAATATAATTGCGATTAAATTATTATGATTTGAGTTCATAATCTTATCTAAAACATTTTTTATCTTATCCTTAGATTTATCTGGTAAACCATGAATTTTTGACTTCATTGAGTCATTAACAATATCCGAAAGCTTTTTCCCAAAAAATTCCTTGTTCCATAATTCCTCATCATTGCCATTACTATTGAGACTTTCCATAAGCATTCTAGATTGATCTTCTGAACCAATTATCGGAGTAAATGAAGACTCCAAATCAACTGCTATCATATGGATACAGGAAGCCTTAGCCGAAAGTTTGACACCATACATACCATTCTTTTTAACAACCTCTGGTGGCAATAGTGTCATATCACTTATTCTAGGGACAGAAACGCCATAACCAGTCTGTTTAGCTTCTAAAATTGCCGAATTAACTTCCTCATAGACCTCATTAGCCTTCTTTGATTGATAAAGATAGCTGATAAAATCTTTTCTACTTTCACTAGATTTACCAAGCAGCAAGTCTACTATTTCTTTATATTTAGAATCATCTAAATCAAGGACTAATGAAGCTTTACCAGTTGAAGCATCTAAGAGATCTAATTTAACATCAGAAAATTGGTTTGTAGCTTTTAGCTCACTACATATATTATAGACATCTTTAACCTTTTTATATTTCATTTCTACATTTTTAATCGCATCAACGATATCTCGTTTAATCTCAATATCTTCCCCAATTACTTCAATATAATCTGGTAAAGATATTTCTAAATCTGAAATAGGGAATTCTTCTAAAGCCTTTGTTAGAACCTTATTGGCATCTTCTCTAGTCATATTTAAGGCTGATAAACAAACCACACTTATGTTATATTTCTTTTCCAACTCAGAAGCTAATTTAGTAGCTTTTTCAGCCTTAGGATCTTTTGTATTTAAAACTATTACAAATGGCTTATTCATTTCCTTAAGTTTAGGAATAAGCTTTTCCTCCACTGCTTCATATTCAGTTCTTGTAAAATCACTAAATGAACCATCACTAGTTACATAGACACCTAGATTAGAATGATTAAAAATAACCTTTTCTGTACCAATTGAGGCTGCTTCTTTAAAAGGTATCGCCTCACTGTACCAAGGTGTCTTGACAAGACGTGGCTCTGCATCAGTACCATAACCTTCACTTGATGGGATAATTTCACCAACACAATCCACAAAACGTAGATTCATGACAGTATTATTTACATTAAGCTCAATCGAAGTTGAAGGAATAAATTTAGGCTCGACAGTCATAATTTGCTTACCTTCTGCTGTTTGTGGTAATTCATCCTGTATCTTATGTTTTAGAAATTCATCTTCAACATTAGGTAATATAAGTAATTTAAAAAAGGAATTAATCAATGTAGATTTACCACTTCTACATGAACCAACAAATCCAATAAATAAATCACTCTTCATTCTATTTGATAAGTTAATTAATGCCTCATCATTCATATAAAATCCTCCTTGCTAGTCATAGGCATTATATGAAAATAAAGAGCCAAATATAACTTTTTAAATAAATAAAGCTTCTTTTAAAACAAAAAAAGAAGGGGCGCCGAAGCACCCCTATGGTGATATGAGTAAATTGGGAGATAATATATAAATCACCATGCTCATAATATACCACAATATGACAAAATAATAAAGTGTTTTTTAAAAATTTTTATATTTTTTTAGCATTTTATTTAAAATAAACACAAAAAATGGTATTTTTTAGCAACTCTAAAAAAAAAACATTTTGTCTTATATTATAAAAAGAATAACTCAATCAAATGAATTAGCCTAACTAGAAAGTAGAGTTATTTTGTTTCAGTTCTCAAAACAAGGGAGCATACACTTTCAACATATCCTACCCCATTTTGGAGTGACATTTTATTTAAATTAAAATTTATCAATTTGAATTTCAGTATGAGTTTAAGTTGATTCTTTTTAAATCCATGGAGGAAGTCCTAAAGGATTCTCGATATCTTGTCTCATATCTTCTATATGCTTTTCAACAATATCTATAAAAAAAGCATCATAATTCCACTTTACATAATACTTAGGCTCTTGATAACACAATTCGCAAAACTCATAATAAAACTCTAGTAAAGGTTCAAATAAATCATCCAAAAATTTTTCATTTATATTTAAGTGCTCTATTGCCAACCAATCATTTGGAAATTCAAAGAAATTACCTTTGTTATCTTTCAAAAGAAGTTCAGGCCATTGATGTTTTATTTTTTTATAGGTGGATAGTGAATTATGTTTAATAAAATTCCAGATGGAATAAAACATATCATACGTTGAAAAATGTGGCAAAGCTTTAATTTTATTTTCACTATCTTTGATTCGACCATCCATAAAAGCAAAGATATCTCTTCTTCCAGCATGTTCACCATTAAAACCATTTTTACACATAGTTACAATCATAGCATGTTCTAAGTGAGCAGCCAACATATTTATGGTTTGAGAATAGAGTATCTTTTCTAATTCGATGACTTTATCATCTATTTCCCTTTTAATCTTTTCTTGATGTAATATTGCAGCCATTCTATTTGACATTTCCCATTCATCTGGTTCCAAAATTCCGCATTGATAATCCACATCATAATTAGGAGCTTTTTTACTTAATTGTTCTTGCACAAATTTTTTTATAAAATCTTTAAATATTTTTTTCTGTTCATGCCATGTGGATTTTGATTCTTCTAAAGCATCTATAAAATAACTCATACAATAATCATCTCTATGTATTTTATAAGGTTTAAAGTAAACAGTGTTTCTAGAAAAATCACATTTTTCTGTATCATATGAAAAATACTTTTGAAATCTCTTTGTATCTATCTTGATTCTATGTTTATCTTTGAACACACCATAATATTCTTTTCTTTTATAGCAATCTGGTTGTTCCTTCATTGAAGCATAATTTTTTCTTATTACTTTACTCATTTTATTTACCTCCGTTGGTAGATAAAACAGCAGAGCTACTAATTACTTAGCAGCTCTACCTGCACTTTAAATACGATTTATAAAGTGCAAAGAATGAGGTGTAGGCTTCACCACTCTTCTTTATTTAACATTTAAGTTAGTTGCTTCAGTAATGAGCTAACTCATCTTTAGCATTTGTTAATTAGACAAACTCCCTCTACAGCAATAAATTTTAGGTAAGGTTTTAGTCTCGACGCGAAACTTATAAACTTGCTACTACACCATACTTATTTTACCATATTTTTCATTTTTGTTAACGATATCTTTCTTGATAATTGAAAAATACTTAACGTTATGCATTTATTATAAAGGATAACAACTTAAAATATCGGTACTTTAGGCGAAAAAAACATCTCTTCTAATAAGAGATGCATTCTGCTTTTTCACAAAGCAATTTTAGATTAAGATAATAGTTAGCTTTAGGTGTAGTTCCATGTTCCCATTTGTAAATGGATTTTTCATTTACATTTAATTCAATAGAAATTTGATACTTTGTATATCCTTTAGAATATAAAAGTCCTAACATAGAACGAACCATTTTGGTAACTTCTAAATCTGTATACATAATAAACCTCCTAGAGCTCATAGCTCGGTGCTTAGCATTCTAGCAAGTTTATTATCAATATTATTGTATAATTTTTTCAAGTGAGTTTCAAGTTATTTATTTGTCTTATTTTGATTTGCTTACAATCTTTTAATATACTCTTCTAGGTTATTAATTAAATACTTGATTTGCTTTAATTGAATTCTATCAAATGATTCATATGTTTTGGCCATCTCTTCAATCTTATTTTTCAAGATGACTAACGCTTCTTTATCGGCACTAAAAAATTCATCAATATTGGAAAAAGAATAAACAGATTGAAACATCCCTCGTAATTGTTGTATTTGATAAGCAGTACATTGTTTTAACAATTCAATAAACTTATCAGGATCTAATTTTACAGCAAAGCACCTCTTGCTTGTAAAAGTACCACTTTTGCTTCTTACTTCGCTGCAAAATTCTTGAAGATTTTGGATTGAATAATCAAAATCAAATAAAGAGGAATCATTCTTGTTTAACTTTTCTTCCATGTCTTTTTTAAATTGATAAAATTCATCAATTGCCTCTTGTGTTTCTAACTGAAATGTACTATGAAACATAATTTCATCCCTTGTTAAATAATTTACTTCACATAGATTATTTAGCATAGATTCTTTACATTTTTCAACTAAGTCTCCACATTCTAAATCCTGCTTAATTGCAATAAGATAGTTTGCAAGTTTCCCATATTCAATAGCAGGTATACGTTCTGGAGTTGTCAAGAAAACATTTGCTATATAATTTACAGACTCCAACACTTCCTCTTCAGAACAGATATAATAAGAATATATATTTTGAAAATGTGGTTTAAGCTCATTTTCATTATCTAAAAAAGTATTATGGGATATAAATTCTTTATTAGCAGAAATAAACGCTTTTTTGTCAAAAAATTGATTACAAACAAAATCATAAGCGAATCTATAAAAAGGATACTCATAGGTGCCCAACTCAGCTGGTGTCTTATTATTTGCTTCCCATTTTAAATTTTCTTTTTCTTTATTTTTTAAGGAAAAAGCTACATTGCCTAAAAAGACATTTTTCAAAAAATCTTTGTCTGCATCAAAATCAATTTTTTCAAACATATCAATGGTTTTTTGACAAGCAAAAATAAATGATCTTAAATTATAACTATTTATATTAATGTGAGACATTATCCGCTTTTCAATAATTTCAATAATATCCGTATTTTCTTCTAATAACATATTTAAATATTTATTATTAAATTTTTTAATTATGCTAGTCATTGCCTCTACATTAGATGAGTAAAATGGAATTGTATCACTAATCGTTTTTTCTTTTGTTCTCAGATAAAGTTGAGATTCTTTCGTTAACACTTTCTTTGCTTTGGATTCTTGTTCTCCATTGTTTTCAGTTTCTTTTTCTTCATATTTTAAAATCTCTTTTTCATTTGCAACAAGTAACACCTTAACTCCATCTTGTTCTACTAAGCCATTTACATATCCTAATATTTCTGTAATGCTAATTTCAGATCTTTCTAAATCTTCTAAAATAATGAATTTATCTGAAAGATCAATGGATTCATATATTTTGGCAAGGTCTTCTTCACTAGCACTTAAATCTACACCAAAAAAACTAGCTACTCCCTTTACCACTGTTTTAGCAATTAGTTTTCCAGTGGCAACTCCAGCATTTTTTTATTTAATAGTTTTACCTTTGATTCTAAAAAAATACTCTTGCTTATCTCTTTTATATCCTTAAGTCCATAAAGAGATACAACAATACATTTCCTCGACTCTTTTTGCTCTAAAAACGGAATTAATGAGTTATTTATATAATAGCTTTTCCCAGTTCCCCAAGGTGCAGATAACATGATTGCACTTTGTGTTTTATCCTTTTCAATATAATGCAGTACAAATTCATTTAATTCTTCAATCGTCATAATCATTCTCCTCTTCCACTCTTTAGGATTGCTTAATAATATTCTATATACTAAAAAAATTTTCCTATATCACTTTGATTAATTTCCAAGTGCTTATTTCTTAAATATTTACCTCTAATTTCACCATTTAAATCTTCATCAATGTAGTACACAGATTTCATCTCTTTTGAATCTTTTTCTGCTCTACCATTTTGCCCATGTTTTAAAAAATTATAAATCGTTCTTATTTCAATGATGTTCTTATCACTATCAAAATCATAATATCTATCTTCTTTAAATTTATCTTTAATTTGATTAAATTCTTTATAATTTTCTAATAAGTAAAAATCTTTTAATTGATTTTCCCATAACGAAACAATGTCAATCAAAATCGTACTTAAATAGTGGTATTTTAAATCTTCATATTCAGAAATTTTTTGCAGTTTCAATTCATCTTCATCTTTGTACTTTAAATCCCAACAATTATGATATGGCATTTGTTTTCTTATTTTCTTATCAATATGTTTAAAAAACTTCTTACAATTTTCCTTATATGTTTTTTTCAAAATTTCCATTTCAGGAATATAGAAATCAGCAATTAACACATCTTTAATATCAAATAACATACACTACACCTTCTTTATGCTTGATATCTAATTTTTCATGTACATTATACTAAAAAAATAAATTAATATAAAGAAAAAAGGCAACCTTCTTTAGAATTTATCAAGGTTGCCTTTTAGGTGATTTCTTTCTCTAAAGGTATAATATTAAAATGGATTAATGCAGCTTCTATCGCTTTTGTCATTTCTTCTGTCGGATGAGGGACTTTGTTCTTCGGATTATCAATTAGTCGTTTGCACTGCATTTCTATTCCATGTCTTCTTTTGATTTCTGCAATGTATGCAGTATGAGCTTTTAATCCAAAAGTATCTAAGATATATTGTCTTATTTGAGTATAGGTTGCTTGTTTCCTATTATAATGCTCTGGTCTTGGTTTAGGCATATATATATATTTTTCTCATGAGGGATACGAGGTGGTTTTTGCTCTTTTGGAACTCTAACTCGTTTTGGCTTATCCTCTTTTCTAGCAAAATGGATTGTGGAAGGGTTCTGCCTTAATCTCTTCTTCAAGAATATCATATGTTACATCAATCGCTTTTAATTGCTTCATTTCAGCATTGTTGGAGGCATTTAAGCCTTTTGCTGATACAGGAAATTTGAACTCAATATTTTTCAGATAGCCATCTTCTGTAAAGTTTATTCTTCTTATAATGATTGAGACTAATCTTCTTCTTTCTTCTGTATTCATATCTTCAAATAGTTCATTAAATTTTCTTAATATTTGAAGGATCTTTTCTACAGAAATATCACGACTTTTGATACCATCAATTTTTATTGTTAAGTCTTCTATCTTTTGATTTAACAAATCCATCTTAAAATAGATTTCATCTAGTCTTTTTTCATAATCCTCCAGCTTCTGTTCACGGAAAGGAATACCTAGAGGCATATAGTCAATCTTATGTTCTAGACTTTCCTTTGTACTAGTTAATTGTTTTTGTTGTGATTTATAATTGGATAGTTCCTTTTCTAATTTTGAAGTATCTACTTGACTACCAAGTCTAGTGCTTAATAGTTCTGCAAATTCTTCATTGTCAATGATTTCCTTCAATAAATTAGTTATGTATGGTTCAATAACATAATCTGCTATTCTTCCAGCATAATCACAAGTATGGGTAGCATCAGTCAGATTATAATATCTACAAGCATATTCATGAAAGAGTTTTGGTTTGCCATTTTCTTGCATTACTCTTTGATACCTTATATACATAGGTCCACCACAACGAGGACATCTTAATATTCCAGAAAGAAGGTATGTTTTCCCCCACGCATTATGTGGTTGTTGAAGTTTGGTTTGAGCTTGTTTTTGTTGACTTTTTTCCCATAACTCTAGTGTGATAATATTTGGATGTTTCCTTCACTTAGAATATAGTCATCCATGCTTTTCATACAATATTGGTCTTTTGTTCCTTTTACCTTTGTTTTCTTTCTTCTTCCAAAGGCTATTTTTCCAGCATAGATTGGATTAATGTGCAATCTTATTACATCTACATATTCATTATAGCTTCTTTCCTTTAAAGTTAACTTGGCATATTTATCTAGCCAATTTTGTAATAGTTCTTTTAGTTTCATTGAATACTCTTTTTTAAAAATATTATATCGTAAAATAAATTTTGTTTAGGATAGATAATTAAGGTGTTTTATGGTAAAATGATTTATAGGATGTGATGACTATGTTTGATATCAGTAAGTTGTATTCTTTAAGAGAAAATAATCAATTAGAAGTGAAAACTGCTAAAGGTGGTATTCCAAGTAGTATTTGGGAAACGTATAGTGCTTTTGCAAATACATATGGTGGAACTATTCTTTTAGGAGTTAGTGAAAATTCAAACAAAGAATTAATTCCAATTCAATTAACTGAATTAGATGCTAATGCTTTAGTAAAATCATTTTGGGATACAATTCATTCTGATAAGGTGAGTATCAATTTATTAACTGATCGTCATGTTAAAATTGAAAATATTGAGAATTCTTATGTTGTTGTCATTGATGTTCCTCAAGCTTCTCGTTTTGATAAGCCTGTATACTTAAATAATAACTTATATTTATGCTACCGCCGTAATCATGAAGGCGATTACAAGTGTAGTAAAAGAGAAGTTGCTAATATGGTTAGAGACAATGATACCAATTCTCAAGATTCATACATTGCTGACAACTTAACTATTGATGTTCTATGTAAAGAAACTATTGAAAAATATCGTTCTCTTTTTATTAATCACAGAGGCGATTCCCATCCATTTAGCAATGAACCTATAGATTTATTTTTAAGACATATTGGGGCAGCTAAATTTGATGATAATAATGTTTTAAGACTTACTAAAGCTGGTTTATTAATGTTTGGGTATAATTATGATATTGTAACTATATTTCCTAATTTCTTTTTAGATTATCAAGACAAGAGAAATGTTGTTGGAGATATGCGTTGGATAAATAGAGTTTATTCTTCTACTGGTGATTGGAGTGGCAATTTATTTGATTTCTTCTTTAGAATCATCAATTTCTTAAATGAAAGTATAAAAGTCCCCTATAAAACGGAAGGCATTTATCGAAATGATATAACTCCAATGCATAAAGTAATTAAGGAAGTTTTATGTAATTGCTTATCCAATGCAGATTATAATGAAACTCGTGGATTAGTTATTAAACAATATAATGATAGAATTGAATTTTCTAATCCAGGAGCATTCACTATGCATAAGGAATTAGCATTTGCAGGAGGCAATTCTGATGCAAGAAATAAATCAATATTAACTATGTTTAATAATATAAATGCTGGTGAACGCACTGGTTCAGGAATTCCACTTATCTTAAATACAGCTAAGGATGAGGGGTATTCTACTCCTACTTTCCAAGATTTCTTCAATCCAGACTATACTTTAGTGACAATTTACCTAAAAAAAACGGAAATTGGCATTGAAAAAGCGGAAGTCAATGACAAAAAAACGGAAATTCATATTAATAAGGTAGAAATTAATAATGATAAACCGGAAATTGATAAACTCATTCAGGATTTAAGCATTAGAAATGATGTTAAAGAAAGGCTTATGAAAATTTACAATTTATTAGGAAATCAAATCATAAGTAATTCTATCATATCAGAGACTCTACGACTTGGTCATAATGCCTCTGATACATGTATTAAAGTTCTTCTTGCCAATAACTTAATTGAACCAATTAAAGGTCAAGGCAAGGGTAAATATAAATTCAAATAATCTTTTATTTGCACCCAAGTTTTAGTTACTTGGGTCTTTTTATTATTGATTAATTTTATCATAAAACCTAGAACTACATTTACTTAGTTCTCCTATGCTTGGAGTTAGAATAGTGAAGGTGTCTAGGTCTTTAAAGGATTTGTTTTTCTTTTGTTCATAGGCATAGCTTAAGAAGGTAGAATCATAGAGATTAGAGCCTTTGTTGGTTAGATCTCTTATGTTGATACAGAGCTTCTTTACTGTGCCTTTTTCTTCTCCTTCTTGTGATAGAATTGTTGTAAGTTTGAAATAATAGAAGTTATCAAACCAATCACAGATTCTCATTAATAGATGTGCTGAATTTCTAAGGAATGCATATATAAGGGTTATATCATTTCTTTTGTAAGTACCTTTAGAAATTCTATTTGAGTGTTTTGAGATTGGTTTCTTCTTTGTCTAATTCTTCAGGAACTTCAATTATAACTGGCTTTGGAAGATTAGCCATAGATTTTTTAATATTAACTACTAAATCTTCATCATTTCTAAAAATTTAATTATATATATAATTAATTGTTGTCGACTTATTTAGAATGAAAAATCCTTACTTTCGCAATGATAATGTTACCACTGTCTCAACATTATTAGTTCTACTAAATATATCGACAGGTGTTACCTCAACTACTTGATAGTTATTTTCTAATAGATAATTGATATCTCTACAAGCTGTGGCTATATTACAAGAAATATAGACTAACTTAGGTATTTGGGCATTTACTATTGCTTCTAAAAAACTTTTCTCACAACCCTTGCGTGGTGGATCAAAGAAAATTACATCAATTTTATTTTGAGGTAATAATTTAGCTATTTCTTCTTCACATTTGCCACAAATGAAGGTTACGTTTTTTATATTATTTAGTTCTTTATTATGATTTGCATTTATAATGGCATCTGGAACAACCTCAATTCCATAGACATAATTAACCATTTTAGCTAGATTTAATGTTATACTACCCATACCACAATAAGCATCAATAACATTCATATTTTTAGTTAAATTAGCCATTTTAAAGGCTTCATTATATAGTTTTTGAGCAGCCTCGTGATTAATTTGCATAAAGGAAGCTGCTGAAACATTAAATTTAAGCCCCAAAATATCTTCAACTAAGGTTTTAGCACCTGCAAGATGAATTAATTTATCACCGAGCATAACATTAGTTAATTTAGGATTAATATTTAAATAAATGGACTTAACAAGCGGATAATCCTTTTCTAAATAACTTACTAAACCACTAAAGTCAATTTTAGTTGTAACAATTAAGACAACCATCATCTCATTCAAATAATTGTTTCTAATCATTACACCTTTAAAAATACCAGTATGTGTAGTTTCGTTATAAATTTTAATATTCATAACACTAAGATATTTTCTGATAAATTCAACTACTTCATTGACATATTGATTAGATATTATACAATGATCAATCGAAATAAGTTCATGTGACATTTTAGCATAAAAGCCATAAATGACATTATTGTCAGCATCTACACTAAAAGGAATAATGATTTTATTACGATAACCAGTTATCTTGTCATTTTTTATTATAGGATTTATCTTAACGTTTTTTAAACTATTGATTTTAGCAAATGAATTTTTAATTTTGGCTTCCTTTATTTCACATTCTACCTGATAGTTCATGTGTAATAAATCACAGCCTCCACAACCCTCATAGTAAGGACAAATACTTTCAATACGCTCAGTTGAAGCTTCTAAAACTTTAACTGTTTGAGCAAAAGCATATTTTTTATGGATGTTCGTTATTTTAGCTAAGACTACTTCAGCTTTCATAGCTTTTTCCACAAAAATTACTTTATTATCTAAGCTTGCAACACCCCAGCCATTCATATCATAACTAGTAATATTAAGCTCATAAATTTTCCCTAATTCCATGAGAGCATCTCTCCTTTTTTTAATTAATGGTATTTAGATGCTAGCCCACCTGCCGCTGTTTCACGATAATCTGTTTTTAAATCATGTCCAGTGTCAAGCATAGCTTCAACAACTAAATCAAAAGATATTTTAGAATCACTACTCGTAATATAAGATGCTAGTTTAGCAGCATCAATGGCTCGCAAGGCTGCCACAGCATTTCTTTCAATGCATGGAATTTGCACATAACCCCCAATTGGATCACAGGTTAAACCTAAATGGTGCTCTAAGGCAATCTCAGCTGCACGTTCAATATTGTCTGTATTACCACCACTTATGTAGCTTATAAAAGCTGCCGCCATAGCACAAGCTGTACCTACTTCGGCTTGACAGCCTGCTTCAGCTCCGGATATTGAACCATTTGTCTTGACAATATTACCAATTAAACCAGCAACCTTTAAACCAGCAATCAAGGTCGTTTTAGAATATTTTTCTAAATCTAAAGCGTAATGGAGACATGCCGGCATAACTCCAGATGCCCCACAGGTAGGTGCAGTTACAATTAAACCACCAAAAGCATTTTCTTCACTAGTTGCATAGGCATAGGCCAAAACTTTTTTTCTTAAAAGCTCATCGGTGGAAGCATCCTTAAGATCTTTCTGATAAATATCTGCAGCCTTACGCTTAACACCAAGCTTACCAGGTAATAAACCTTTATTTGTCAAACCACGATTAATTGAATCTAGCATTGTTTCATAAATTAGATTTAAATATTCATTTAGATCTTTTTCTTCATACTTATCAACATAATCGACAAGTGTAAAGTTATTTTCTTGACAATATTTAGCAATATCTTTAAATTTTTTATGAGGATAAATTTCTTTGACAAGCTCCTCTTTTTCACCCTCAATAATAATTTTGCCACCACCAACAGAATAAACAGTCATTTTTCCTAGTAATAGCTTCCCTTTATAGCCATAAAATTCCAAAGTATTTGGATGTTTTTTAATTGTTTCATTATCAAAAATAATCTGACAAGAAATTGGCATTAAAGTTTTTTTAATAATATAGTCGGTTAAGTGACCTTGTCCAGTCAAAGCAAGTGAGCCGTACAAAATAACCTTAATATAATCCGAATTGGGAAAACGCTCCAAAAACTTTTTAGCAGCTATTAGCGGTCCCATTGTATGTGAACTCGATGGGCCATGTCCCCGTTTATAAAGCTCTTTTATTGATTCCATACTATTTACCTGCCTTTATTTCTAATATTGCATCTCTAATTTGAGCAGCCATTTCGAAGTTTAGATTCTTAGCACAGGTGAGCATCTCTTCTTCTAATTCACTGATAAGAGCAATCTTATCTTCTTTAGAAAGCTTCTTTTTAGCTACATCCTTAGTTTTTTCATTAGCCTTCTTAATGCTTACAGCTTCTGGAATAGATTTAATAATAGTTTGGGGAATAATACCATTTGCTTGATTGTAAGCCATTTGAATTTCACGCCGCCGATTTGTTTCTAATATTGCTTCTTCCATAGCCTCACTTAAGGTGTCAGCATACATGATTACTTTACCATTAGCATTTCGCGCCGCTCTACCAATAGTTTGAATCAAGCTTCTAGCACTTCGCAAAAAGCCTTGTTTATCAGCATCTAAGATACAGACTAAAGATACTTCAGGCAAATCAAGACCTTCTCTTAAAAGATTAATACCAACTAAAACATCATATTTTCCACTTCTTAAATCTCTTAAAATCTCTAAACGTTCAAGAGCTTTAATTTCTGAATGCAAATAAGCAACTTTCAAGCCTAATTTCTTGAAATAAGCAGTTAAATCTTCACTCATCTTAATTGTTAAGGTTGTAACCAAAACACGTTCATTTAGAGGTATCCGTTGTTTTATTTCATTATAAATATCATCAACTTGTCCTAACGTCTTTCTAACATCAATCACTGGGTCTAAAAGACCAGTAGGACGAATGATTTGTTCAACAATAGGATACTGCTTTTCAAAATCGCCTGGTGTTGCCGAAACATAAAGTGCTTGTTTAATTTTACTATCAAACTCCTCAAAACGTAAAGGTCGGTTATCTAACGCTGAAGGTAATCTAAACCCATAATTAACTAAGGTTTCTTTTCGGGATCTATCGCCATTATACATACCTCTAATTTGTGGTAATGTAACATGTGATTCATCAACGATAAGTAAAAAATCATCACCAAAAAAGTCGATTAAGGTAGCTGGTGTTTCCCCCTCACCCCGCAAGGATAGGTGTCTAGAATAGTTTTCAACACCACTACAAGTACCAGTTTGTTCAAGCATTTCTAAATCGTACTTAGTTCTTTGTTCAATTCTTTCTGCCTCAAGTGGTTTACCAGCCAAAACAAACTTTTTATGTGTAATTTGCAGCTCAGCTCTAATTCTTCTTAGTGCTTCTTCTAGCTTTTCATGATTAGTAACAAAGTGCGTTGCGGCAAAAATATTAGCAAAAGCAACATCACTAATCTTTTTCCCAGAAGCAACATCAAAAGTTCTAATCCGTTCAACCTCATCTTCGAAAAACTCGATTCTTATACCTTTAGAATGCTCAGAGACCGGGATTATTTCTAAAACATCACCTCGTACTCTAAAGCTGCCACGTTTAAAATCAATGTCATTTCTTTCAAATTGCATTTCAACTAAGCGTCTAAGTAAATCTTTTTTATTATAAGATTCACCAACTCTTATATTAATCATTGAATTACGATAATCATCAGGATCACCAATACCATAGATGCAAGAGACTGAGGCTACAACAATAACATCTTTATAATCCATAAGGGCTGCCGTAGCACTATGACGCATTTCATCTATTTCTTCATTGATGCTTGAATCTTTCTCTATATAGGTATCACTACTTACAACATAGGCCTCTGGCTGATAATAGTCATAGTAGGAAATGAAATATTCAACGTGATTGTTAGGAAATAGTGATTTAATCTCATTATATAATTGGCCAGCTAAAGTCTTATTATGCGCAAGTACTAGAGTTGGTTTATTGAGTTTAGCAATAACATTACACATCGTAAAAGTTTTTCCTGTACCAGTGGCACCTAAAAGTACTTGGCGTTTAACCCCATTTTTAAAGTTATTAACAATATCATCAATGGCTTGTGGTTGATCACCGGTAGGTTCATAATTTGACTTAATTGTAAATTCCATATTATCACTATCCTTACATTTAACCATTATAACATAATTTAAAACAAATATACTGTTTTTTGACAAAATAATTACTATGATTTGAGGTAAAAATAATTAAAGTATTAAGGCCTAAGCTGTTGTATAAAAAAGACAAAATAAAAACATACTAAAAACAAGTGAGATGATAAAAATGAACATTAACCAGCTTTATCCCAACTTAGGTATTTCTAAAGATGTCTTAGGTGTTACATCTAATTCCAAACAAGTTAAAGAAAATTACATATTCGTGGCTGTAAAAGGTAAAAAACAAAATGGCAAAAAATATATAAAAGAGGCCTTAGATAAAGGTGCCTGCCTAATAGTCACTGATCAATTAGTCATAGGTGATTATAACCATATAAGAGTAAAAAATGCCAAAGAGGAATATATTAAACTACTCCAAAAATTCTATCATTATCATGCTGATATCTATTCAGTTGGAATTACTGGCACTGATGGTAAAACTACAACTGCCACACTGTTAAATAATATTTTTAATGTTGCAAAAAGCTCAGCTTATATTGGAACTAACGGCATCAATTATTTAAGTAAAAATATTAAAACCAAGCACACTACTCCTATTCCTTCTCTTCTTTATGAAGCAGTCAGTGTCTTTAAAAAGCATAATATCAATGATTTAGTAATGGAGGTGTCTAGTGAAGGTATAGTTGATGGCAGAGTTGATAGTTTTAAATTTAATGGAGCCATATTCACTAACTTAAGCCATGAGCATTTAAATACCCATAAAACAATGAATAATTACCTTAAAGCTAAAGCTAAGTTATTTGAAATGCTTGATGAAAATGGTTTAGCTGTAATAAATAGTGATGACAAATATGCCAAATATTTATTCACAATGACTAAAGCTAAAATTATTACTTATGGTATTGAAAGTGGTTTATATCAAGCAAAAAATTTACAACTAAGTTTATTGTCATCAAAATTTGATGTTTATTATAAAGGATGCTTTTTAAGTAATTTTGAAATTGCTCTTTTCGGTAAATATAATGTATATAATGCCTTAGCCTGCATTGCCTATACTAATGAACTTGGTATAGACCTAAAATACATCAAAAAAGGTTTAATTGATTTAAAAGACATCGAAGGTAGATTTATGCATTATACAAATAAAAATAATATCACCGGTATAGTTGATTTTGCCCATACACCTAATGCCTTAGAAAATATCTTAGCCAATTTAAGTCTATTCAAAAAAGGTAAAATTATCTCTGTCTTAGGAGCTCAAGGTGAAAAAGATAAAACTAAGCGTCAAGATATGGGTAAAATTGCCACCACTTACTCCGATATCACTATTTTTACTTCAGAAGACCCCAAAAATGAAAGCTTGTTTAGTATCTTATATGACTTAACTAAAGAACTTGAAAATAAAGAATATTATCTAACAATTAATCGGGCAGATGCAATAAAACTAGCTAGTAGGCTTGCTAAACCAAATGATATTGTTTTAGTTACAGGTAAGGGTAATGAAAATTTTGAATTAATTAAAAACTTTAAATTTAAACATAATGATTATCAATTACTAATCAAAGCCTTAGAAGAAAATAAATAAAAATAGGCATTTTAATTTATGCCTAAAGCTTCTTTAGCTAATTTGTCAGCTAAATCATTATATTTATTATTACTATGACTTTTAACTTTAACAAAATAAACCATAATTTTATCTTTGATATCTGCAACAAAGCTAACGTAGGCTTTAGCTATTGGTGAAGAGGCTTGCCATTCTCCAGAATACCATTTTTCAATTCCGATATAATCATAATAAACAATAATGGTTTTAAGCCCTAATTTATACGCCTGATTAATAATATAACCAGCTCCTTTAATCTCACCAGCTACATTTCTAGCAGTCGAATAAGCATCAGCCTCAAAAGCCTTTTTAAACTGATATTCTTTACCAAAAGCAATTAATACGCCACCAAAGGAATATCTACCTGTAGCTTTATCATAGGATCCATCTATATAGGCTTTAGGCTGATTATAGTCAAGACTAAGTGTTTCTTCATTTAAATATAAATTAGCTTCAGCAAGTGATAAAAAGGCTTTATAATGAAAGCCTTTCTTGCCAGTTATATAATTTAAGCATTCATCCCAAGTTGTAAATACTTTCTTTTCATCTTGGTATTTAACAGCATAGTATTTCATGATATCACCAAAGATATCGTACCAAAATTTTTAAACTTTTTCAATAGGAGCATTGTTTTTAAACAGTGTTTTACATTTATCAATGCTCTTTGGAACTAAGTCAATTAGCTTTTCAGCAATGTGGGTTGTATCATCTATTGACAGTAAAGAAACATCGTTATTATTTATGACAAGGAAGCAAATTGGTGTAATACCAAAGCCTCCACCAGTTCCACCACCAAATAAAACTTCTTCTTTACTACTTGTTGGTCTAATATCTGAACCCCCACTTACAAAACCGATATGAAGCTTTGAAATAGGAATTATTGTAGTACCATTTTCGATAATAGGTGTACCAATAATAGTATTGGCATCAATCATCTCTTTAATTTTATTCAGTGAAACACTTAAAAGATCAGCAATATTTCCCATAATATCATTTCCTTTTTAAAATAGCGGTAAGAAGACTAATAAAATCTGATTTAACACATAGATAATAATCAATATTTTCATAATTTTTATCATAAATCAATCTAATGTTACTATAATCTACAAGTTTAAAATGATTATTTAAATAAGCTTTAATTTGATTAGAAACTATTAAATAAGCACCATTTTGTATAGGATTTAGATAAAGCTCTTCTTTAGTAAATCTAGCAAGATAAAACATAGATAAACTAGAGTGTTTAAATAGTCTATTCAAATAATGCCTATTACTAAATAGCTTTTTAAAATCATCTCGTTGTTCATGTTTACTTTTGAACTGCTCATTTTCTAAAGCTTTTGCTATTAATTTATGATGAGGGATAACAAATCTTATTAGTCCAACTTTAGCATCAATTTTAATTGTATCATTAGCACTTTTAATATTAACATTAATCTCAGTAGCCAATATTAAGATTACAATAATTAAAATAAAGATGGCTAAATACATTTTCTCACCATCTTTATTATTGACAAATTATTTAATTATTATCCAAATTTTTTAAAATTTCTAAACAAATTCTACTTGAGCGTTCAGCCATTTCTTTTTCAAACTCTAAATAATCTTTAATTTGATTTGGTAAACCAACAATATCAGAGACATATCTTATAACTAAAAAATCAACCCCAGACTTCACACAAACCTGGGCAACAGCCGCACCTTCCATTTCAACAATTGAACACTCATTATTATAAATCTTTTTTAAATCCTTAAAGCTACTAACAAAACGATCACCTGAATATAAAGTAGCCTCCTTATACTTTAAATTAAGCTTATTTAAAATTAATTTAATAGCCAATAGATTATCAAGACTTGGTGCAAAATAACTTGGCATTCCAGGTACTTGACCAAACTCATAATTAAAGCAAGTGGCATCAAAATCATGATATTTTAGCTTATTAGCAACAATTATATCCTTAGTATTAACCCTAGCTAAACCACCAGCTATTCCAGTATTGATAATTAGATTACAACCATAGGTATTGATCATAATCGTTGTCGCTATTGCAGCATTTACCTTGCCTACACCACTAACAGCTAAGACTAGTTCATTACCATTTAATTGGGTAGTATAAAAATCAATTCCACAGTACTTCTCATCTTTTTGACAATTTAATTCTTCAATCAAAATATCCAGTTCAATTTGCATTGCTGAAATAATCCCTATCATACTATCATCTTCCTTTCCCATGCACCACTCTTAAACCTTATTATAAAAATGATTGCCCTAATGCATTCATCTAAGGCCATAGCAATCCAGACTCCAATAAGGCCCAAGTTCAACCAAATATCCTTACCACCAAGTAAGAAACTGCCTAAAACAGCCACACTCCAACAAAAAATTATTGAAAGGATAGTTGGAAAAGCAATATCACCAATTGTTTGCAGAGCCCGAACAAAAACAATATTGATTGCTCGCCCAATCTCTAAAATAATTTCAATCAATAGTACCATTCGCCCAATCTCTAATAATTTAGGATCAGTTATTTTAAATAAGGAATATGCAAAATCACTTATAAAATAAAGAATTGTAGAAACGATAACTGCTGAAATAACACTAGCAATTAAGGTTTGATAAATCTTTTTCTTACTCTCTTCTACTTTACCCATACCCAAAAGTTCACCTATTACTACCTGCATAGCTTGCGAAATAGCTTGAGTAAATAGATAAGAAATCATTGCAAACATTGATGCATAAGATTTAACATTGACAAGACCCTTATCACCTAAATTATTGACAACTGCTAAAATAATAATTTGGCTAGCATTATAAGAAAGTGCTTCGCCACCCGATGGTCCACCAACACTTAGGATTTTTTTTAATGTTACCTTACTAAAATTTTTAAACGGATGCTTAAAAATATTAACTTTAACCAGCTTTATAAATATGATTGTAATTACAATAACTCCTATAGCTCTTGAGACCACACTTGATATGGCAACACCCATTATGCCTAAATAGGGAATCAAAATAAAATTACCAATTATATTTAAAACATTAACCAACACGTTGACCAATGTTGATTCCTTCATATAAGAATTACTCTTTAAAAAAGCTGATAACGTCGTTAAGATGGCTTGTAAAAAAATAAAACCACCAACTATTCTAATATAAATTAAACCCTTTTCTAGACAGGTTTCATCTAGACCAATCCATATAAAGAAATATCTAGCAAAAGCTAAAATAATAATACTTAATACCAAACCAATAGCCGTTGATAAGACAAAGGCTACGCTATAAACACTTTTTTCACCAGCAAAATTTTTTTGACCCTTATAATGACTAATTAAAATGATTGCTCCCATCGAAAAAACCTGAAAAGCAATAATAAAAACATTTAGAATAGTATTTGTATTGGTTATGGCTGTAACTGCATCCTGATCACTTGCTATCATCATTTGATCTGAATAACCAACAATAACCTGTAATAATAATTCAAAGAAAATAGGAACTGTTAAAATTAAAAGATATTTAAAACTGCTAAGTTTTTCAAAACTAGTTGACTTTTGCATATTTATTTCAAGAAGCCTAATGTGACAACAATTTTTGAACTTCTTGTCAATCCTCCTATTTTTCTAACATATACTCTTCCTTTATGCTTAACACTTAAAATATCCTTTTCTTTGACTTGATAACTAAGGTTTAAGCATAAAATATGATTAACACTCACCAAACCATTATTTATAATTGAAGCTGCCTCATTACGTGATATTTTATAGGCTCCGGCAACAACAACATCTAAGCGTAGTGATGCTAAGCTAAATTCTTTATCAATAAATTCTTTTTTTACAGTTATTGGCACTAAAACTTCCTTTAATTCTATGGCAGTGTGACCAATTGTCTTAAAATTATTTTCTACATAAATCGATATCTCTTTACAACAAGCAAAATAAGCCTTATTCTCATTTAGAACAATATCACCAATACTTTCACGCTTAATTCCCAACTCCATCAAGCTGCCTAATATCTTGCGATGAGTTAGATTTAAAAAACGTTCATTATAAAGAATTTCATAAACAACGATTTTAAAATCCGCAAAAGCACTGGCAAGTGGTCTAAAAATGGCCCTTTTATACTCACCACCCTGAAAACCACTAGCAAAATCAACAGTTATACCTTTAAAATGACTATTAAGAATGATGGCTTGCTTGGTCTCATCAAGAAAATTAGTTAAGCTGACTCGTTTATCTAAAGCCTTTGTGGCTAAAGAGTTAATTTGCTTTTTAAAAAAATCTAATTCTCTTGTTTCCATAATATTCTTCCTAATCTTATAAAAGTAGCTCCAGCTTTAATTGCTTCCTCATAATCATCGGACATACCCATTGATAATTCTTTTAAATTCAAATTAAAATCTTCATTGATTTTTTCTAAAAGCTCATGTAAATATTTAAATTGCATATATTTTTCTTGAGCTGTTGAACTTGCCTTACTCATAGCCATTAAACCAACTAGTTCAACATTTGGTAAATCTTTAACTTCAGCTATGAAATTATTAAGTTCAGCAACCGGCAAACCAGATTTATTTTCTTCAGCATTGATATTTACTTCAACAAAACATTTAAGTGGTGTTAAACGATTTTTAGAAATTATCTTAGCTAGCTTTAATGATGATAGAGAATGCAAATAATCGATTTTTTGGATAACTTCTTTAGCTTTGTTAGTCTGAAGATGCCCAATAAAATGCCAAATGATGTTTTGATTAGCCAATTCTTTATATTTATTTAAAAAGGCCTCAACACGATTTTCTCCAAATTCAAATAAACCATTTTCTAAAAGCTTTAACATATCTTTAGACTCAACATATTTAGTTGCACAAACGATCCTAACATTAGCAGGAATACTCCTTTTAAGAGCCGTAAGATTGTTCAATTCCATAAATTACCTCAAAAGATTATTTTTCTTTTAATTCATAGTAGAAAGTGTAGCCACCTATTACCGCAAAAAGTATTAAATAGATGATATAGCCATAATAGTATGGATAACTAGCTGCAGCCGAAAGCTTAATCCCAGCTAAAGTATAAAATGTAATAAAACCAATCAGCCATAAACAATTAAGAGCTAATTTAATAATTCGCTTATTGATTAAGCTAGTAGCAATAGTTGCTAAAGAAAGAATACCAAAGCCAATCAGCCAAAGATTATCCTTTGTCAAGGCAAGACAAGAATTATTTTCCGTAAAAGGATAAGCAACATATAATATAAAGCCTAAAGTACCTAAAAGAATTATTAAAGCTCTAGGTAAAGTCATACTTGTGATACTCTTTACTTCTTTAATATTAAGATTCATGATATTGGCAACCGCTTCATTTTGCGTTAAGGCATGCATAGTCGGAATGCCTAAACAATAGATTACTACTGCCTCTCCAAGACCAACTGTTAAAATACTTAACCAAATAGGTTCTTCAAAAACAATAAAAAGCTCTATTGCCACTATTACTGCATTACTTATGACCGGAAATAAGGCAGCAAGCTCTAATCGCTTGAGCTTTAACATCGGTAAAATGCCAATTAGAGTTGCAAGTGTACCAAATACCATGTCATACCAGCCCAAACTAGATGTAGTATTAGCCACTAAACACCCTATAACTAACGCATAGGCATATTTAGGATTAAAAACAACTAATAGAACTAATATTTCTGAAATTCTAAACTGGATAACACCATACGAAATTGGAGCTAAAAGCCAAGTTAGTACAGCATAAAGAGCAGCTATAATAGCCGATTGAGCAATAAATTTAATATTAATTTTTTTCATTTTATTCTCCTTGTTTTTTATTTTGAGATGGTTAGGCAAGGAACATCTCGCCAAACATTTTACCACAAAATCGACCAATTTAAAATACAAAAGTGTTAACTACTTAAAAAAGTCCTGTCACTTAAGAAATTTCCTAAGCGGACAAGACTTCCTTTTAAATACTATTTCCAGCAAATTGGCTCATATAAAGCTCATAATATTTGCCTTTTTGTTCTAAGAGCTTTTGATGATTCCCAACCTCAACTATTCTTCCTTTATCCATAACGACAATCTTATCAGCATCAAGAATTGTTGAAAGACGATGAGCAATAATTAGGCTAGTTTTATTTTCCATCAAACGATGAGTAGCATCCTGAATATATTTTTCTGTTCTAGTATCAACACTTGAAGTAGCCTCATCTAGAATCAAAATTTTAGGCTTAGCTACGAAAGCTCTCGCAATTGCTAGAAGCTGTCTTTGACCTTGTGATAAGTTACTACCACCTTCAACTAAGGTTGCTTCATAGCCACCCTTTAATTGTTTTATAAAATCATCACAATGACAGATGCGACAAGCCTCATAAATTTCTTCATCAGTAGCACTTAAATTAGAATAGCGCAGATTATTTTTGACAGTGTCCTTAAAAAGAATAGTATCTTGCAAAACAATTGCTGTGTTCTTTCTTAAGGATTCGGCTGCAATATCATTCAAATCAACACCATCAATTTTAATGCCTTCTGAATGATAAAAACGCATCAAAAGATTAACAACTGTGGTTTTACCAGAGCCTGTAGCTCCTACTAAAGCTATCTTCTCGCCATTTTTAACTTCTAGATTAAAATCAAATAAAACTTGCTTTTCTTGATTATAGCTAAAGTTCACATTAGTAAAAGTGATATTACCTTGCATTAAATCCATTGTTTTTGTTCCACTTTTATCCTCAATAGCCTCATCAAAAACAATGAAAACACGCTCAGCAGAAGCTAACGCATTTTGAAGTTGACCATAAAGGTTAGCAATTTCATTAATTGGACGGGAAAACTCTTTTGCATAAATGATAAAGGCCGAAATAATACCAATACTAACAATACCATTTATCGCAAAATAACCACCAAAAGCAGCTATTATCACAAAGCCAATATTACTTATGGCATTCATAATTGGTCCCATAGAACCACCAAGAATTTCCGCTACTATTCCAATTTTAGTTAAGCTTTTAGATGTCACACTAAATTCTTCGATAGTCTCTGAAGCTAAATTATAGCTTGCAACAGTTTTATAACAAGAAAGCATCTCTTCAACTGTGCCATTAAGCTTACCTAATAAGATCTGTCTACGAACAAAGAACTTCCGCATGGCTTTAGAAAGTAACTTTGTAGCACAAACAGTTAAAATGATGACAACAACAGAAAGAATTGCTAACTGCCAAGAAGTTATAAGCATCATCAGCATTGTTCCTATAATCATTAATACACCAGAAAATAAAGAACTTAAGCTTTGACCTAAAGTGTTAGAAATGTTATCGATGTCATTAGTCATTCTACTCATAATATCCCCATGGGAATGAGTATCAAAATAAACAACCGGTAGATTTATTATTTTATTAAATAAATCATGCCGCATTCTTTTAACAATCCGTTGGGATAAAACAGCACTAATTAAACCTTGAAAAAGGTTAAAAACTGATAATACAACAAATAATCCTATCATAATAAATAAATAGGTTGGAAGATTATCAAAGTTTTTATCATCGATTAAATCAATACAAATGCTTTGGATTCTTGGGGTTGTTACTTGAACTGCCACCACCACGATAATTGCAAGTAATAACGAGATTACTAGCTTCATTTCCTTTTGAAAATATTTAAGTAATCGCGCAATAGTACCCTTCCGATTTTTAGCCTTTTCGACATTACCAAATTGTCTTGGACCACGACCATTAAAGCGCATTTCAGGTTGTTTTTTCTCCACAGCCATTGCTTTATTATTAGTTTGAATTAGCTTATAAAAAATAATTTTTTCCTTATCAGTAAGATCCAATTTTTCACTATAGCTTATTAATTTTGTTTTCGTTTCAGCAGATAGTCTACCTTGACTGTTGATCTCAGTATTACCTAATTCACAAAGCTGCTTAAATTCCTCTTTAGTCATTACTAACAGCTCCCTTCAATTGTGAATTATATATTTCTTGGTAGATACTGCATCTTTCTAAAAGCTCATTATGATTGCCAATATCCACAATCATTCCCTTATCAATAACCATGATTCGATCAGCATTTCTAACTGATGATATCCGCTGAGCAATAATAATTTTGGTTGTGTTGCAATATTTAGCATTTAGATTTTTATATAAGCTAGCTTCTGTTTTTAAATCGAGAGCACTAGTAGCATCATCAAAAATTATTATCTCAGAATTCTTTAAGATTGTTCTAGCAATTGATATTCGTTGCTTTTGACCACCTGATAGACTCATACCTTTTTCAGCAACTAGAGTATAATAACCCTCAGGCTGACGCTTAATAAAATCATCGGCACAAGCAATTTTGGCAGCTTCTGCTACTGAAGCAAAACTAGCATCTTCTTTGCCTAAAGCAATATTTTCATAAATAGTTTTGGAAAATAATTCACTTTTTTGTAAAGCAACTGCTACTTTAGAACGTAAATAATCAACATTATAATCTTTGACATTTACATTATCAACAAGTACCTCACCACTAGAAACATCATAAAAGCGCGGAATAAGCTGAATTAAAGAAGATTTACCACAGCCAGTTGAACCTAAAATACCAATTGTTTCACCACTATTAATTTTAAAATTCAAATTTTTTAAAACTTCAACATCCTTTTGATCAGGATAAGCAAAGCTGACATTTCTAAATTCAATTTCCCCAGCTACTTTCGTTACAGCATTAAAACCACCATCAGTAATAACTGGTAAAGTGTTTAAAATTTGTTTAACCCGAGCTGTAGAGGCTAAAGCTCTAGATGCTGTTTGAAATAAATTAGCCATATTCAAAATAGCTACCATGATTCTTGATATATAAGTAATTGCTGCCATAATATTCCCCGTTGTCATACCATTATCTAATTGGACATTGATTGAACCAACATATATTATTGCAACAATACTGATGTTTAAAATAATATTTGTTATTGGTGACATAAAGCTAAATAGCTTTAAAACATAACGCTGCGTTTTAACTAAATTCTCATTAGCCTTCTCAAAGCGCTCTTCTTCATAATCTTCTTTAACATAAGCCTTAACTACTCTTGCAGCTCCAACATTTTCTTGCATAACAGAGTTCACATCATCAATTTTTCTTTGAAGCTCTTTAAATTTAGGACTTGCTGTTTTGATAAAAACAAAAACAAAGACGACAACAAGTGGTAGACTGCAAGCTAAAACCACACCAAAATTGATATTTAAAAGTAACATACAAAGTATGCCACCAATAAATAAAAAGGAAGTTCTAACAAACCCTCTAATAAGCTGACTTACTAGATTTTGAATTTGAGTTACATCATTAGTGATTCTTGTAACAAGCGACCCTATTGAAAAATCATCAGTCTGTTCAAAAGAAAAATGCATAACCCTTTTAAAACAATCCGTTCTTAAATCATTACTAAAATTTTGACTACATAAATTAGCAAAAATACCACTTAAGACACCACAAATTCCACCGATAATAACTAATCCAATCATAATTAGACCATTATTGATTATGACATTTAAATCTGGATTACCACCATTATTTAAACCATTAACACCATCATCTATAATACGTGACATAAATTGAGGCTGTAATAAATCCATACAAACCTCACCAATCATAAAAAGAGGAGCCAATAGGGCATAATACCAATATTTCATTACATATTTAATCATTGAGTTTCCTCCAACCATGCACTTTTTAATTTCCCTAAAATGTTCTTTAAAATGACACATTCATCATCACTTAAACAATTGAATAGTTCTTCATTTTCACTTTCATATTCTTCCGTAAGCTCTTTAACCTTTTTTAATCCAACTTCTGTCAATTTAACAATTGTTCTTCTTTTATCTTCTGCCGATTTAAATCTTGATATCAAACCTGAATTCTCCATTTTAAAAAGTATTTCAGAAATGGAACCTGATTTAATTCTTAAAAAATCTTGCAGATCCTTTTGCGGCATTCCTGACTGTTTAGATAAAATTAATAAAATGCGATATTGACCAAATTTTTTGCCCTTACGACTATGCAAATAATGACCGCATTTTTGCAAATCATCTAGCAATTCTTTTTTTATCATACTCTCACCCAAAATAAATTTTACTGCATAAAATAAAATATGTCAAGGTACCTAGATATTTTTTTAAAAAAAAGACTAGACATTGTCTAATCTTTTAATTATCTTCATCAAATAAAGAAACTTTCGTAAACTTTATTTCTTTAGGTTCCTCTGTATCATCTTCATCAACTTTCAAAACAGGATCCTTTTCTCTAATAAATAGTGATGATTTTGTTTCCTTAACAATAAATTTTTCACCTTCAGTTATTTTGGCTTCCTCTTTTAAAAATTCTGATTCATCAGTTGGATTTTTTTCAGCCTTTGCAGCATCTTTTTCTTTTTCTAAAGCAATTATCCGATCAAGCTCATCTAAGATATTTGTCTGTTGCTTAGAAACTGGAATTGGCTTTTCATCCTGAGCACCATCATCAAAATTAAATAATGTTTCTCTAACTTCGATTAAATAATCACCAGAAACCTCCAAATCCTTATTTTGGGGAGCAGGTAACCTTAGAGCCTGAGGCTCATTAAAATTTTCATTCAAAATACTTTTACCTGTATCAGAAACGTTATATTTTAAGCTCTTAGCCTCAATTCCATCATTACCATCTCGATATCTAACATCAATTATGACATTTTCTTTAAACTGATTGGGAGTCATTTTGGCAGCATCGACTAATAAAATAGGATTCGTCTTAATTGGTTTAATAACAAGCGAACCTGCTCTTGAGCGTTTTGTTAATACAACATCAGTAACCCGCATTCTTTTTAAGGTTGAACGATTAGTTAATAATAAGAAATCATCTTCCTTGTTAGTATAGAAGCTAGAAACTATTTCATCTTTTGGCTTTAAGTTCAAGGCTCTAACTCCTCCAGCATTACAACCATATAGTGAAACATCACTAGCTCTAAATCTTAAAGCCTCACAGCGTTTAGTAAAGACCATAATTTCAAGTGGATTGGCAATAATATCAGCCGCTACTAGCTCATCATCACCACTTAATTTCATAGCTCTTACCGGCTTAGTATATCGATTGACATTAAATTCTTGTAATAAAGTTTGCTTTATTGAGCCTTGCTTTGTTGCTAAAAGAACTGTATCACCGGAATTGAAATCTGTTATTGGGAAACATTTAATAAGTCTTTCCTTAGGACCGATAGCTACAATGCTATTTACATAAGTACCAACATCCTTAAATTTACCTTCCGGAATTTTATGAACAGGAATATAAATAAAATTACCTAATGTTGTAAAAATTAAGAGCGTATCAAGGGTTGATACTTCACCTAAATAAAGGACAGAGTCATTTTCCTTTAAACCATTAACCTTTGATTGATTAAATGATTTAATTGAAGTTCTTTTTAAATAACCATCACGTGAAACACTTACCATAACTTGTTCTTTAGAAACTAAGTCAGCCTCATCAAATTTAATCGTTGCAGATGCTTCCTTATCAATAAAGGTTTTTCTTACAACAGTAATGTTCTTATCTACTTCAGCTAATTCCTTAACAATAACTTTTATTAATTCCTTTTCTGAATTTAAAATTTTATTATAATTAGCAATATTTTCATTTAATTGCTGATTTTCTTCCCTAAGAATCGTAATATCTTGATTAGATAAACGATATAATTGCATTGTGACAATTGCTTCAGCTTGTTCTTCAGTAAAACCAAATTGCGCTTTAATGTTTTCTTTTGAATCAGCCTTATTCTTACTTGCACGAATAGCTTTGATAACTTCATCCACAATTGAAATCATCTTGATTAAACCTTCAACAATATGAAGCCGTTTTTGAGCCTTGATTAAATCATAATTAGTACGATTGGTAACAACTTCCTTATAGTGAGCAATATAGGCATCTAAAATTGGCAAAACACCAAGACGCATTGGTCTTCTATCACAAATGGAAACCATATTATAATTCACTGCAACTTGTAAATCAGTATTTTTAAACAAAAATGCCATAATAGCTTCAGCATTAGCATCCTTCTTTAAATCAATAGCGATTCTTAAACCATCCCGACCAGATTCATCTCTAACCTCAGCTACATCAGGAATCTTACCATCAAGACGTAGCTGTTCAATCTTCTCAACAGTCTTAGATTTAATAGTGTCATAAGGAATCTCCGTAATAACAATCCGCTTAGCTCCATTAGACATTTCCTCAAATTCGTATTTTGAACGGACAATAACAGCTCCAGCACCTGTTAAAAAGGCATCTCTGATACCATCAGTACCTAAAATGATGCCACCCGTTGGAAAATCAGGGCCAGGCATGATTTCAAGTAAATCATCAAGGGTCATATTAGGATTTTGAATCCTAGCAATAGCAGCTTTAACAACCTCATTAAAGTTATGAGTCGGAATATAGGTTGCATACCCAGAAGAAATACCCATGCAACCATTAACTAATAAATTAGGAAACTTTGCCGGTAAAACAGTTGGTTCAACCTCTTCTTCATCAAAGTTAGGAATAAATGGAACGGTATTTTTATCAATATCCTTAAGTAATAATTCAGCATTCTTACTCATACGAGCTTCGGTATAACGCATTGCAGCTGGACCATCACCATCCATACTACCATTATTACCATGCATATCAATTAAGGTTACACCCATCTTCCAGCTTTGAGACATTCTAACTAAAGCCTCATAAATTGATGAATCGCCATGAGGATGATATTTACCCATAACTTCACCAGTGATACGAGCTGATTTCTTATATGGCGCATTAGCTGTAATCTTAAGTTCATTCATCGCATATAAAATACGTCTTTGAACCGGCTTTAAACCATCTCTAATATCAGGAATAGCTCTTTCTTGAATAATGTATTTGGAATAACGACCAAAGCGGTCACCAACAACTTCTTCTAACTTTGATTCTTGGAAGGTTTCTTGTAAAAATATATCTAATTTCTTTTTTACATTTGTAGCCAAATCAATCCCCTCCTATTCCTCTTCAAGAGTAAATGAAACATGGTTTTCAAGCCAATCACGGCGGCGTACCGCATCATTACCCATTAAAATATCTATTTCTGATTCAGCATCAGCTAAATCTTCAATTT
Organism: uncultured Anaeroplasmataceae bacterium; assembly: GCA_947589245.1. Lineage (GTDB taxonomy): Bacteria > Bacillota_I > Bacilli_A > Acholeplasmatales > Anaeroplasmataceae > Pelethenecus. The sequence continues at coordinate 29,361 of CANQBD010000007.1, read as the reverse complement.
TAACTTGAATTAAACTTCTTGTTTCAGGATTCATAGTTGTATCCCATAGCTGTTCTGCATTCATCTCACCAAGACCTTTGTAGCGTTGAACAATTGTTTGAACATTACAATTAGCTAAAATCTCTTCTTTTTCCTCATTTGTCCAAGCATAGACAATTTCTTCTTTTTTACCACGCTTAGTTATTTTGAATAAAGGTGGACAAGCTATATAGACGCGACCATCTTCAATTAATGGTCGCATATATCTGAAGAAGAAAGTAAGTAAAAGGACTTGAATGTGGGCACCATCATCATCAGCATCGGTCATAATGATAATTTTTTTATAATTACATTTCTTTAAATCAAAGGCATCACCATAGTCAGAACCAATCGTATAAATCATAGTCGCAATCTCTTCATTTTTTAAAACAGCATCAGCAGTAGCTCTTTCAGTATTTAAAACCTTACCACGCAATGGTAAAATTGCTTGATAGCGACGATCACGACCCTGCTTTGCTGAACCACCAGCTGAATCACCCTCTACTAGATAAAGTTCATTGATTTCTTTATTCTTTTCACTAGTTGGAGCAAGTTTAGCAGATAAGTTCATTTCTTTTTTATCTTTTTTATCTAAACGAGCTTGATTACGAGCCTTACGAGCTTCTTCACGGGCTTCAGCTTCTTTAATTGCCTTCTTAATTATTTGTTCAGATAAGTCCTTATTTTCAATTAAATAGAATGATAATTTATCATATAAAACACTATCAACAGCTGTTTTAGCAAGAGGTGTTCCCAGCTTGCCTTTGGTTTGACCCTCAAATTCCAAAAGATTTTCCGTAATTCTAACGGATACGACAGCGGTCATACCAGCTCGAATGTCAGTACCATCAAGTGGAACATCTTTTTTTAACAAATTGAATTTCTTGGCATAATCATTAAAAGCCCTTGTTAAAGCTGATTTAAAGCCTGTTTCATGTGAGCCACCATCACCAGTTCGAACATTGTTAACAAATGAGACAATAGTTTCACTATAGGTGTCAACAAATTGTAAGGCTACTTCAACCTCAATAGTCTCATAGGTACCCTCAAAATAAGCAACAGGATGAAATGGCTTCTTAGTTGCATCTAAAAATGTGACATATTCAGAAATACCATTCTCATAGAGAAATGTATCAGATTTGCCAGAACGTTTATCAATTAGAACCATTTTAAGATTTTTTATTAAAAAAGCACTTTCTCTTAAACGCGTTTTAATTGTGTCATAATTATATAAAGTTGTCGTAAAAATTTCAGGATTAGGTTTAAAAGTAACAATTGTTCCAGTTTTTTTAGTTTCACCTAAGTCTTCAAGCTTACCAATGACAGAGCCACCCTTTTCAAACCGCATCCTATGGATTTTTCCATCCCGCATTGATGTTACTACCATATAACTAGAAAGGGCATTTACAACAGAGGCACCTACACCATGTAGACCACCTGAGGTCTTGTAGCCGCCGCCACCAAACTTACCACCAGCATTTAATTTAGTATAGATAACTTCCATAGTATTGCGACCAGTTTGATGCATACCACATGGAACACCACGTCCTTGATCAGCAACGGTTATTGAATTGTCATTATTTATTGTTAAAGTAATTTCCCGACCATAGCCAGACAACGCCTCATCAATTGCATTATCAACTATTTCCCATACTAAATGATGTAGACCTCTTTCATCAGTAGATCCAATATACATACCAGGACGCTTTCTAACGTGCTCAAGTCCCTCTAATACGGTTATGGAATCATCATTATAAGTATTTGCTGCCATTAAAATCACCCTTTTTAACAAAAATCACTATTATCTTACCATAAAATTGGAATTTTAACAAGAATTGTAAAGGCTTTTTCTTTGACTTAAAAGCATTTTAATTATATAATATTAGCAAAGAAAGGAAACCATTTGTTTATGCAAGCTTTAGACATCACTATTAGTATATTATTAATAATTTTATCATATATTTTAGGTTCAATACCTTTTGGAGTTATTCTAGGAAAATTAATCTGTAAAAAAGATATAAGACAATATGGTAGTAAAAACATTGGTACAACAAATGCTATTCGAGTTTTAGGTAAAAAGGTTGGCTTTTTAGTTTTCTTATTTGATGTTCTAAAAGGAATGATAGTCATCATTTTAGTCAAATCCTTAGCAGCAAGTGGAGTTTGGAAAAACGCCGATGTAATTGATCACTTCATCTATGGAGCTGCAGCTATCATCGGTCATTGTTATTCAATATTTTTAGATTTTAAGGGCGGTAAGGCGGTTGCTACTTCTTTAGGTGTTGTCTTAATTTTGACACCTATTCCTGCTATTGCCTGCTTAATTATTTTTGCTCTTATCTTCTTTATAACTGGCTATGTTTCACTTGCTTCAACAGGAGCGACAGTAACTGTAATTGTCACAACTTGGCTACTATATGCCTTTGGGGTAACTGATATAAGTAATTTCTTCTTATATTTTATAGCAAAACCAACGTTGGTTCTAGCAATACTTTACTCAATATTAGCTTGTTTAATCATTGTCAAACATTTTAAAAATTATAAAAGACTTCTTAATGGAACAGAAAATTGTTTTAAGAAGAAAAAAGAAATTGCCTCATAATATGAGGCACTTTTTTATAGTATTTTTTCCATTTCAACTTTACGACTTTTTAAACCATTTTTCTCATAAAATTTTAAAGCAGACGCATTGAGACTCCAAACATTTAAAGTTAAATTATAGCAGCCTATTTTCTTTGCATATTCTTCGGCATATTTTAATAAGGCTGAACCAATACCTTGATTACGAAACCTTGCATCAACCCCTAAATCATCAATATATAAGGTTTGATTAGATACCAAAATATTATTCTCTTTACTCTTTTTAATAATGCAGAATATGTAACCCAAAACCTCAGCATTATCAATCATTACAAAAGTCTTTCTACAAGGGTCGTTAAAAATGCTTTCAAGATCTTCTTGACTGTATTTAGAAGCACCACCCTTAAACAGATCAGGACGACCATTATGATGAACCTCGTTGACTTGGATAAGAATCTTTATAATTGCAGCAATGTCTTTTGTTAAAGCTTCACGTATTTCCATAATAACACCCTCTTTTTTTATTATACTTAAACTACAACAAATAGCAAATCTAAAATAAAAAAAGTTTTATCTAAATTTTAAATAAAACTTCAAAAGTATTATTGATATTGCTTAAACTTTTCTTGATAATGTTTTAATGCTTCAGCAAATCTTTGATAGTGGATAATTTCTCTTTGTCTTAGGAAGGATAGCGGCGCTAGTATTTCCTCATCATCCGTTAAATCCATTAAATGCTCATAACCAGCTCTTGCTTTAGCTTCAGCTGCTAAATCTTCATTTAAATCAGCAATTGCATCACCGGTCGAAGCAAGTAATCTAACTGTAAATGGATTACCAGATGCATCAGTTGGATAAATCCCTAAACCATGATCAGCATAAACTCCCTCAAAGCCTGATTTCTTAATCTCATCAAGTGTGGCACCTTGAGTTAAACCCTTCATCATCGCAACCAAGATTTCTACATGAGCCAATTCTTCAGTGCCAATTTCAACTAAAAGATTTTGCCCAATTTTATCTGGCATAGTTGGAGCTTGCAGTAAATATCTAATTGCTGCCGCAAGTTCGCCACCTGGTCCACCAATAGCGGTAATTAATTCTTTTGCAAAACCCAAATTCTTTTTAGTAATTGCAACTGGAAATTCTAGTTTCTTTTCATAAGTCCACATTATTTGTCACCCTCCCAAGTATTTTTACGTTCTAAGAATCCAGCAAATTCTACTGAACAAGCTTTTAAAGCCCCATATTTTGATTCAATATAATTCGTTAAATTATTTTTTTCAATATTAACCTTTTTTAAAGTTTCAATCGCTTCTATTGAATCGGGATGAGTACAAACAAATAAAGTTAATTCAGTACTTGCAAAAGTATATACTTGGAGAATAAACATCAATTTATCCTCTTCACTAAGTCCATCAATGCTAGTTACAACATATTTATAGCCTGAATAAAGGTTTTCCCAAATAGAACCCTTTAAAAAGCCTTTTTCAATATCACTATCTAAAATAAATTGCTGAGAGTTAATTTCTAATGTTTTTATTTTAATCACTCCCAAAATTAATATATGTCTATCAGAATAACTAATTTTGGGCAAAAGAAAAGCCGATAATCATAATCGGCAAATTTCTTATTATTGAGCAACGATTGCAGAAACTGGGCAAACAGCTTCACAAGCTCCACAATCAATACAAGTATCTGCATCAACCTTAGCTTGATCTTCAACTACTATAGCTGAAACAGGACATTGATCAGCACAAGAGCCACATGCAATACAAGTATCTGTAACAAATCTAGGCATCTTTTCTTCCTCCTTTTGTTCTTATATCTATTTTAGCATTTTTAATTTTTTTTGTCTATACATTTTCTATAAACATAATAAATTGTTGGAAAATGGCTAAAATATTTAAGTGTTGAATTTTAGGATTAAAAAGTGTAAAATAATATTGTTTAAGGAGTTGAGATATTATGATGCCAGAAATGCCAATATGGCAATTTATTTTAGTATTATTAATTGAATTAATAGTTGTTGCGGTAGTGGTTTTTTTCCTTGTACGAAAATTATTTACAAGCCAATTAAAGAAAAATCCGCCTATAAATGAAAAAATGATTAGAGCAATAATGACTCAAATGGGTCGTACACCTTCAGAAAAGCAAGTTCGTGCTATTATGAAGTCTATGGAAGATGCTAATAATTAAAAATTGTCACAGCCTTAAAACTGTGGCAATTTTTCTTTTAATTCTAATGAAAAATCCTTTAACTTCTCTTCATCCAATTTAGGAAGAGGTAAATCATTACTTTTAAAAGCTTTTAAACAATTATCAATAATCACCTTAGATAATCCCTTTGCATTAATAGAATCAAGTCTACCACCAACAAAAGCCAGTGGACTACCAGCTGGTAGAAGCTGGGCGGCCTGACTTAAATAATCGCCTTTACGATTGCCATCAGCAGCTACAATAAAGGCAGCAACCGGCATCTTAGGATAGCGCCTTTGAAATCTCTTATAATATTTAAGAAAAGACTTATTAGGCTTTCCCCCATGAATATTATAACCAAAAACTACTCTCTCATAGTTATTAACGTTAATTTTTGGCTTAGTTAAACCATTTAAAACATCAGCCTTAAGAAAGCTTGCTAGCTTGTTAGCGGCTTCTTCTGTCGAACCATAGGTACCAAAATAAATAATTAGTTGCATCAATCTAACCTACCATATTTTTTAAGAATATATAAATTATTAACCGATTCAGCTCCCAGCCATTTTAAAGCTGCACTTTCAGCTTCAGGATACTTTGTATTTCCCCATGCTTTCATGTGTTCCCATAGACCATGAGGCTTAATGTCCCTTATTATCCGATCTAATTTATTATCTAATGCCATTTTTAATTTAGCATCTAAATTACAATTGGAAAGCATAACTGCAATATTAAAAAAATCATCATTTAACTTAGTTAAAGCCTGTTCTTTTAATTTGCTTTCAATAATATTTTGTTCTTCCGGAAATAAATTAGCTTTCTTAAGTGATCCTAACAAGCTATTAAAACTTATAAAATCATAATTGGATAAGACTTCTTTTTCTTTAAAGTAGCTTAAAGCAAAGCCAATAAGTTTTAAGGCTTTTTTATAATAAGCCTTTGAAGGCTTAAACATTGTTAAAGAAAAACCAATTAAGGCAGCGGTTGGATGGAAATTCCAAATATTAATGACATTATCATAGTAGGTATATTCTTCACTATGAGCGTAATCATTGTTAGTTTTAACAAGAGGATTCCATCTATTTTCATCTAAAGGAGAACGATTATAAAGATAATTACCAGCTTTGTTTACAAGCTCTAGATATAATTCATTTTCACAACTACTATCAAAACCAAGCATATCTAAAATTCTTAAAGCCTCATAGGTTTGGTAAACACTTGAATTAGGATTATAATTGTCAATTTCTAAACCATTACCAAAGCCCCCATCATTATTCATATACATAGTTAAACAATCTAAAACAAATTCTTTACTTGCTTCATCAATCAAAGAATTAAAGATAGCAACATCAATATCTCTAGCCCGATTATAAATTTGTCTTTCAATTGTTGCAAAAGTGTTCTTATCAATTTTTAACATAAAATCACTCCTTAAAAGAAGCTAAAAACGCCTTCTTATTAATTATTGTATAATAAAATCATAAAAATTAAAAGATACAAGAAAGCTAAAACTAGAAAAACGACTCATAAAGTAGTAAAATACTTATAGAAGAAGGTGATGAAATGGGAATTCAATTAGTTAGATATTATTTAATCAAGGATGCTACTTCTTATGTAAGTCCCAGCATTACCTCAACAATTAAGCTTGATAATCAAATCTATTTTCGCTATGCATTATTTTGGGATGCAAGCGACTATTACAAACTTTTAAATCCATTTAAGGCTAATCATTATGATCTTTCTAATTTACTGAAAGGGCCTAAATTTACAGAATTTTTAAAAGAATGTATGGAAAATGCCTATTATCATTCTAATAGTGAAGAAAAGTTTTTCTGTTATACAATATTTATGTCTTATGTCATAAACAATAACTATCAACCATTTATTAAAGCCTTCACACCTAAAAATAAAAAAGATGGGTATGTGGAAAAAATGCTTAATTCCTATTATTTTAATTCTAATGAAAAAATGCCAATAACAAAATTGAACTTAGCCGATTATTTTTTTGATTCCTTCGCTCTAAGTGAAAGCGACATTAATCTAATCGATAAGCCCCTAAAAAGAGTCTTTGGCTTCTTCCGTGCCAAAAACTACTATGCTGAATGCTATAAAAATATTAAATTCTATTTTAATCATTGTACTAAAGACTTTTTAGGTGTTAAAAGAATAACCTTTAATCTCTATGATTTTTTCTTGAATCATCGGAAAAATAAATTAAAAGCTCGCCATTTTTTATATCACAAAAAGATTGACACAACTGTGTTAAATCTTAAAAAAGAACCTTATAACAATGGTGAAAGTACTATTGATTTTTCCGTAGATGACCTTTATAAGCAAACTCTTAAGGATTTAAAAATAGCCTGTGATGTCTTAAATAATTATTTTAATTTCAATCAAGACTTAAAAGCCTTTAATAAATATTTCAATATTACCAAAAATAAATAGAGGTCTATTTTATGCTAGACCTCTATTTATTTTATTTAAGCTTCTACTTCTTTATCAGCAGGAACTTGAACATCATTATCGAAAAACATAATTCGTTCGCCAACTAGAGTAGGAACCTTGAGATTATAGCCATTAGCTAGCTCGGTTGAGCTGGTTTGAATCCGGCCTTTAACAACAACAGGTTGACCTTTTTTTAAACGATCCTTAGCAATATCAACTAAAAACTCCCAAAAGGAAATATTGAAAAAATCCGTTTCAATTTCACCATTCATATTTTTGAAGCCTCTAGCCACTGCTAAACGTAAATTTAAGACCCGTTTACCATCGCCAAATTCTTTAACCTCAGGTTCTTTAACAACCCTACCCATCAGCATGAAATAATTATACATCCTTTCCTCCCTTCTTTTTCTTTATGAAAAGCATTGTCTTAGAAAAAATCCTCCTTTCGAAACATTTATAACAAATAATGTTAAAAAGACCTAATTTCGATTTTGACAAACAGATGCGAAAATAAAGTTACTTTTAGCAAAAATAATGAGTTTTTTTACTAAAAAAGAAAAAGAGGTAGCCATTTACCTCTTTCTAAGGAAAAATATCAAATTATTATTTATTTTTGCACTTTTTTACAAATTGCTAAAACATAATCCGCCGTTTTAAAATATTTTAAGTAATTCTTAAAGCAATTAGGCGTTAGTTTAGCTGTCTGCTTTTGTTCTTCAAAATAATCAATATTTTCTAAAGCTAAATCCAAAACATTATCACCAAGTGTCTCAATTGTATCTAATTCTGCGATTGCTCTAGCCATAAGATGCTTAATATAAATGGTTAGAATTTCATCATTCAAATCAGCAACTTCGATGTTCATTAATTTTGTTTTGAGCATTTTTAAAAAAAGCATAGGCCTATCACTAGTAGTTGAAATAATAGCATAGCTAGTTTCATCTAAGGTATTAACATAGTAATCAATATCGGCTGTAAAAGCACCTTTTTTATATAGCTCTTGATAAAATTCAGCTGTCGGTGATAAAAGACAATCAAGGATGCCAATAATATAATTGCAAAACAAAGAAAGCTTATTTGAAGCTTTAAAACGAATTGCTAATGTAACTAGATTTTGGGGAACATTAAGTTTCAGATTAATTTTTGAAATAGGTTTAAGAAAATTGGTAGACATTAACTTTTCACTTTGATAATTTAGTTTCTTTAGTGGTTTTAATATATCTTCAACCAGCTTTAATACTATATTGGGCTCTTTATTACCAACAATGACCAATCGACTATTCTTAGCATTATAAAAGGCCTTATAAGCAGCAACAATATCTTCTTTAGTTGTAGCATTTACACTAGCAATTGTTCCAGCTACTTGTTTAGAAAGAGAATGTTTAGGATAAAGGGCTTCTAAAACTGCTTGATTAAATTTTGTCTCAGCAATATCATCATACATTTTAATTTCCGAAGTAATAATGCTTTTTTCAGCTTCAACTGCTTCTTTGGGAAAATAAGGCGTAAAAAACATTTCTAATAATAATTTTAATGGTTCCTTTAAATCACTAGTTGTTGTGAAAAAATAAATTGTTCGATCACAGGTTGTATAAGCATTGGCCATAGCGTTTAACTTAGCAAATAAAGGAAATGTATCCCCCTCTGGCATCAAAAAAAGCTTGTGCTCGATAAAATGAGCTAAACCATCAGGTGAGTGATATATTTTACCATTTAGCTTGAATGAAACATCGCTACTACCATACTTAACACCAATACCAGCATAACATTTATGAAATTCAGGCTTATAGATATAAATAAATGGTAAACCACAATCTAAAGTATATTTAAAGTAATCACTCATCTTGCTCACCACCATAAACAAAGATAAAATTTTGTTTTAGTTTCAAAAATGCTTGATAAACATCTTCTTTAGTCACACAATTTATTCGCTCTAGCTCTTTATCTGACTTTGGTGTATCTAAGAAAAAGTTATCAGCTAGATAATTATTAACTGCTGTTTCTAAGTAATCTAGACCATTAGTAAAGTTAGATAGGTAATAGTTACGAGCTTCTTCAATATCAAAATCTTTATTCTCAAACTCCTTTTCACATTCTTTAATGGCTTTTAAGGTTTTATCTAAATCAGAAGGATTAATTATCGCTGAAACCACAATAATACCTGTTGCACCTAAATAAAGTGAATTAATTTGATAACATAGACCATATTTTTCTCTAACTATTCTAAAAAGTTTAGAATTAGAATGTCCACCGAAAATATAATTAAGCAGCATTGTTGCATAGTAAAGTTCATCATCGGCAAAAGTGTCTGTCTCATAAAATATTTCTAAATAGCACTGGGTAGTATTGGCACTTTCTTTGATAATTTTAGCAACATTTCCTCTTTCCCGAAAATGATAATTCCTTTTAGGCTTAAGAGTAAAGCTTTTAGAATTATATTTTTCTTTGAAATTACCTGAAGCAATCATTATGGATTCTTCCTTTTTGACCTTTTGGTAATATTTATAAAGATCACTTGGTGTTATATTAGCAAGTTCGGCTAAGCTACCATGGCTGTAAAAAGAGCGATCAGTATCTTTAAAATACGTTGAAATAGCCTTTTTAAAGGCAACAGCTTGGTAATTTTCTTCATAATCTAATAAATCACTTTTGTATATTTCATAAGCTCTTTTAAAAAGCTTTATCAAAGCTCTACCTTGACCCATTTTAGCTTCAATTAGACTCATGAAAAGATCTTCTAGAGCATCTAAATTATAGTCCTTGTCAGCAATATATAAAGGATCAATAGCTGTCAGACTATACTCAATTACACTATATGAACCAAAATTAGTTAAACTAACTCGATACTTTGCATCATAAAACTTACCAAGTGTGGCTGTCATTATGCTTTCACTACGAAATTTTTCACAGGCTAATTCTTGATAGTAGCATAGTAAATTTCTAATTGTCTGCTCAGTCTTTTTTAATTTACTAACCCGATAAAGACGAAATGTTACTCTATGAAATTTTTTTTGTGTCAAATAAATATCCATTTTATCACCTAAAAAAAAGAAGAATCACTCCTTCTTTTTAATTATTTGCCAGCTCTAAAGCTACTTTCATCATATTTGTAAAATTTTTTTGTCGTTCTTCACTACTAGTAACTTCATGACTTATGAATGAATCAGAAATTGTTAATAGACAAGCTGCCTTTTTACCAGAAGCTTTAGCATTAGCGAATAAAGCAAAGCTTTCCATTTCAACACATTTACAGCCATATTTATTACGAACATCTAACCATCTATTTGCATTATTTGAATAAAAAACATCACTTGAATGAATTTTAGCTTCCTTTAAAGGAATACCCAATTTGTTTGCAGCCTTACGAAGCTTGTTATTAATAGAATTAGTACTCTTTAAAGATTTACTGCGAATACCAAAGGCTGTCTTTGCAAAAGTTGATTCTGAATAAGCCTCAGTTACTAAAACTGTATCATATACTTCAAGACTAGCATCATAGGAACCAGCTGAACCAATCCTAATAATCGTCTCAACATTATAAAAATTATATAATTCATATGAATAAATACCAATTGAAGGCATACCCATACCTGAACCCATAACTGAAATTCGTTTGCCATGATATTTACCGGTAAAACCATACATTCCTCTGGTACTATTGAATTCAATAACATCTGTTAAAAAGTTATCAGCAATAAATTTAGCTCTTAATGGATCACCAGGCATTAATACTGTCTTAGCTACTAAGCCTTCATCATTACAATTAATATGAGGTGTAGGTATTTTACTCATTCGCATATTCCTCCATAATTTTAGCACCACAGCTACAACCAATCCGACTAGCACCAGCCTTAATCATAGCTTCAAAAGTTGCCTTATCTCTTATACCACCAGCAGCTTTAACTAAGGCAGCATCCCCCACTGTTCTTACCATTAATTCAACATCAGCAACGGTGGCGCCACTAGTACCAAAGCCTGTAGAAGTTTTAACATAGTCAGCATGAGCTTTGACTGCTGCCTTACATGCTTCTACCTTCTCTTCATCAGTTAGATAGCAGCATTCAATGATGACCTTTACTAATACACCATTGGCAGCCTCAACAACAGCTTTAATATCCTCATAAACATAATCCCAATTATGAGCCTTAGCCATCCCGATGTTAATTACCATATCGATTTCATCTGCTCCATCGGCAATAGCCTTAGTTGTTTCATAGGCTTTAACATCACTTGGAGTAGCACCTAGTGGAAATCCTACTACGGTACAAGTCAAAACGTCAGTCCCTGAAAGTAATCTGTGAGCTAGACTAACATTACTAGGATTAACACAAACAGAGGCAAAATGATACTTATTAGCCTCATTACATAATGCTAGAATGTCATCGTAAGTAGCTGTTGCTTTTAAATTAGTATGATCAATGTATTTTGCTTTTTCCATATTTATTATCCTTCCTTTAAATTTTTTTTATACATTAGATATCTAAAATTTCACTTAATTTTATTTCTTTAAGCTCCGCCGTAAGAGGTGCGAAATTAGTCTTAATTAATATTTTACGTAATTTAGCGGCAGCCTTAATATCAACTATTTTTAAATTACCATAACCATCAATAGTTTTTAATAACTTTTCGCACTTTCCAACTAGTTCAGACATCTTAATATATTTTCGATATTTTGGATCATCAAAGAGTAAGATATCAACACTTGGTGGAATAATAAATGAACTATATCCATCCCATTTAACACAAGCAAAGGCCGTTCTTAACCGATCAGTACGCATAAAAAAATAATCGGATATTTTTATTTTATTCTTATCTAAAAGAACTTCTAGCTTAGGTTTACGTAAAATATAATTATAAATTTGAGCTAAACTGGTTGGATCAATTCGACTATATTTAGCTATCTCATCTTCATTTTTATTCTTATAAGCATTTTTCCAAATTTCAAAAGTCTTTGCAAGAGTCATTTTTCTAAAGGCTATAACATCCTCATATGATTCATTATAGACCACAAATTTAAATCTTTTAGCTATTTCTTCAGCAATATCTAAAACTAACTCAGCAAAATAGGTTGGTAATGTTATATCAAACTCAACTCTAAAATTGACATCTAAGTAACGAGGATTTAGATGAACTGCATTAGGAATGACACCCTTGTTAGAAAGAATAAATCTGGCATCAAAATTAAGAATAGGATGATGATAGATATAATGCCGGTCTAAACCAACATTTTCAATTGAAATGTTAGAATTTGCTTGAAAAAAAGTCAAAAGCTCAGTCCTATCAAAAACACGGCTTTCTTCTTTTAAATAATAGAATTTAAATTGCATTGTTTCACCACCTAATATACCGATAATATTTTACCAAATTTATCTAAAATTGTCAAAGTCTTCGCCAATAGACTAAAATAATCCCTATTCTTACAAATAGGGATCTTTAATTTTACTTCATATCAACAATTTTTTGACATCTTGGACAAAGACCATTTTCATTAATTTTTGGAACAATCATCCAACATCTTTCACAAGTACTGCCCACAGCCTTTATAACTTCTACACCAAAAGCATCACCATAACGATATTCAAGTTGCGAAACAATCAGAAGTTGAGCAATATCCGAATTTAAGCCTTCAAATACCTCTTGGGCTTCCTTATCTAAGGTAATAATCAATTTTGAATTGAAACTTTTACCTATAACCTTTTCACTTCTTGCCACTTCTAAAGCCTTTAAAATGGCTTCCCGATAATTCATAAATTTATCAAATAAACCCTCTAAGGCATCTTCACGCAAATCAGGATTTGGCATATCAGTTAAATAAATATCTGCTGCCTCTTTATCTGGCAAAAGATTATAGGCTTCACTAGCAGTATGAGGAATGATTGGCGATAAAAGCTTTAATAAAGCCTCTAAAATAGCATAAAAAACAGTTTGACAAGAAAGCCGTTTTTTACTGCTTGGATGTTCAATATATAAAATGTCTTTTGTAAAATCCAAATAAAATGCTGATAAGTCATTAGCAATAAAAGTATTTGTTGTACGATAGACCTCACCAAAATCAAAATTATCATAGTGATTTTTAATTTTAGCAATAAACTTTTGAAGCTTTAGATACATATATTTATCAACCGGTAACAAGTCTTCATAGCTTAAAGATTGAGACTTTCTAAAATCATTAGTATTAGCCATTAAGAAGCGAATTGTATTTCTTATCTTACGATAAGATTCAGAAACTTGTTTTAAAATATCTTTAGAAAGCGGCATATCAGCACGATACTCAATTGATGCCACCCATAGTCTTAAAATATCAGCCCCAAATTCATTACAAGTCTTAATTGGGTCAACGGTATTGCCTAAAGATTTAGACATCTTCCGACCTTCACCATCAAGGGTAAAGCCATGAGATACTACAGTCTTATATGGCGCAACACCTGTCGTTGCTACAGCGGTAATTATTGATGAATTGAACCAGCCACGATATTGATCAGAACCCTCTAAATAAAGATCGGCAGGATACTTGATTCCTCTTCTTTTAAGAAGCATATAAGATGAACCACTATCAAACCAAACATCCATAATATCAGTTTCTTTTTTAAAAATACCATTTGGACTACCAGGATGTGTAAAGCCCTTTGGTAATAAATCTTTTGCCTCACTTGTAAACCAAATGTTAGAACCATATTTCCCAAACAATTCAGCAATATGACTCAATACTCTAGAATCTAAAATTGCATCACCATTTTCAGCATAGAAAACTGGGATTGGTACACCCCAAGCTCTTTGTCGAGAAATACACCAATCGTGACGATCCTTAATCATATTAGAAATTCTAACATCGCCCCATTTTGGATTCCAAGTAACTGAATTAATTGCTTTTAAAATTTCATCTTTTATTGGATCAATTGAGGCAAACCACTGAGGAGTAGCTCGAAAAATAACTGGCTTTTTAGTACGCCAATCATGAGGATAGCTATGAACGATTTTAACACTCTTAATTAGAGCCTTCTTTTCTTCCAAATCGGCTATGACAGCCTCATTACAATCAGCATAAAATAATCCCTCATATTTACCAGCCTCTTTAGTCATGAAACCTCTTGAATCAACTGGACATAAAATATCTAACTTATAAGCTTTACCAACAACAAAGTCATCTTCACCATGACCAGGAGCAATATGAACTAAACCAGTACCATCAGTTATTGAAACGTAGTCACCTAAAATACATGGTGAAATCCGATCATATAATGGATGCTTATATTTTAACCCTTCTAAATCTTTACCCTTAAAATATTTTAAAATCTTTACATCTCCTAAATCTAAAAGGGACTTTAAAGTATTTAAAAGTTCTAAACCAAAAATGAATTTACCCTTGCTTGTTTCAGCTAAAACATAATCAATTAACGGACCAGCACAAACAGCCAAGTTAGCTGGCAAGGTCCAAGGAGTAGTTGTCCATACTAAAAATGCTGCATCAGCAAATTCTTTATTTTCAACAATCGGAAGTCGAAAATAAATAGATGTATCTTCCTTATCATGATATTCAATTTCAGCCTCTGCTAAAGCTGATTCACTAGATGGTGACCAATAAACAGGCTTTAGACCTTTATAAATTAGACCCTTTTCAGCCATTTTAGCAAATACTAAAATTTGATCACGTTCAAAATCATGCTGTAAAGTAATATAAGGATGTTCAAAATCACCTAAAACACCAAGACGCTTAAAGCCAACTTTTTGACGTTCAACCTGCTTATAGGCATATTCTTCGCATAACTCTCTAAATTCAGCAATAGTCTTCTCTTTACGATTAATACCAGCCTTTTGTAAAGCTGTTTCAATAGGTAATCCATGAGTATCCCAACCAGGAATATAAACTGACTTAAAGCCATTCATATTTTTATAGCGCACAACAAAGTCTTTCAAAATCTTATTTAAAGCATGCCCTAGATGAATATCCCCATTAGCGTAGGGAGGTCCATCATGAAGAGTATATTCCTTCTTATCAGCATTTTTTCTTATCACCGCATTATAAAGATCTAGTTCCTCCCATTTAGCTTGAATTTGGGGCTCCTTGTTACTTAAATTACCGCGCATTTCAAACTCAGTTTTCCCCATAAATAGAGTATCCTTGTAATCCATAATTTTTCCTCCTAAAAATAAAAAAAATCCTTTGTAATCAAAGGACGTTGTAGACGTGGTACCACCCTTGTTCTTAAATCAAATTTAAGCACTCATTTCCTTTTAACGCAAGGTCAAGACGGATACACTTTGCATGTATCATCTCCATTAGTGATCCAAATTACTTGTTTTTATTATTTTTCACCAACCAATAACTCGCTAAAACCACAAAGTAATTTCATCTAATATCATCAATATTTTAACAAATTAAATATACACTATTTTTTCCAAAAAGTAAATATATTTTTCTAATTTTTCATTAGCCCTAAATCCTTAACACTAAACTCCTTACAAATAACACTTCTGCCCAAAAGGCATATTTTCTAGATAATATTTTACAACTTTTAATTTATCTTTACTCATTAAAAAGTGAACCCTCCTTGTTAAACTTTTTTGTCTAACATTTTGGGTTCACTTCAAAATTAGGTTGCATTTTTTCTAAAGTTTTTAAAGCTATAGTTATATTGAAACTCAGCATAAAAATAGCCTTATAAAACACGTTTAGATTAACTAAGTAAAATGAGCTAAAGAAATATAAAGAAAATATTTTTCATTTAAATTATTCTAGTTCAAAAGCCCCAGTATATAACTGATAATAAGTACCTTTTTGAGCTATCAATGAAGCATGTGAACCACGTTCAATTATCCTACCATGATCTAAAACCATTATACAGTCTGAATTTTGAACGGTTGATAAACGGTGAGCAATAATAAAGACAGTTCGACCACTCATTAACTGGTCAGTACCTCTTTGGACTAAAGCCTCCGTTCTAGTATCAATTGAAGAAGTTGCTTCATCTAAAATCATAACTGGAGCATCAGCACAGGCAGCTCTAGCAATACTGATAAGCTGACGTTGGCCTTGGGAAAGATTAGCACCATCACCAGTAAGCATTGTATTAAAGCCGTCTGGTAAACGAGTTATAAAGTCATAAGCATTAGCTATCTTGGCAGCCTGATAAACATCTTCATCAGTGGCATCTAATCGACCATAGCGAATATTATCCATCACAGTACCTGTGAAAAGATTTGTATCCTGTAAAACAATACCTAAGCTTCTTCTTAAATCATTCTTTTTAATCTTAGTAATATCAATACCATCATATAAAATTTGACCCTTTTGAATATCATAAAAACGATTAATCAAATTAGTAATGGTTGTCTTTCCAGCACCTGTAGCCCCAACAAAAGCAATCTTTTGACCAGGATTAGCATAAATATTAACATTGTGTAAAACAATTTTTTCTTGAGTATAGCCAAAATCCACATCTTTAAGAAGAATATCACCAGTAAGCTTAGTGTA
Organism: uncultured Anaeroplasmataceae bacterium; assembly: GCA_947589245.1. Taxonomy (GTDB): domain Bacteria; phylum Bacillota_I; class Bacilli_A; order Acholeplasmatales; family Anaeroplasmataceae; genus Pelethenecus. Next base: position 12,653 of record CANQBD010000007.1, on the reverse strand, counting down.
TTTAAAGCCATCAGCACTTGGTTCTTTCCAAGCCCAAACACCTGTTCTTTCAACAGTTTCAATAAGTTTATTTTCTTCTTCTTTAGCATTAACTAAAGTGACATAGCCCTCATCCTTTTCTTCCTCTTCAGCAAGTAAATCAAGAATTCTTTGAGTACCAGCCATTGCCATCGCAATCATTGAAACCTGCTGAGAGATATTAGCAACGGATTGGGTAAATTGTTTCGACATAGGTAAGAATGTAATAATGATTGACATTGTCATAGCACTAACACCCAAGATTGAAACATTGGTTAAATTAAAAACATATAGAAGCACTCCAATAATTGAAATCAAGGAATATTGAATATTGCCAATATTGCCTAAAATAGGCATCAAAATATTAGAAAAGTGCTGAGCTTTACGACTATCATCATAAAGTTGATCATTGATTAAATCAAAGTCCTTCTTTGCCTCCTCTTCATGAGAGAAAACCTTAACAACCTTAGACCCCTGCATCATCTCTTCAATAAAGCCTTCAACCTTACCAGTAGATATTTGCATCTTCATAAAGTATTTAGCTGAATTACCACCAACATGACTTGTAACAAAAAGCATGGCAATAGCCCCAACAAAAACAATCAAGAATAACCATAAACTATAGGTTAACATAATAGTTATGGCAAAAATCATGCTTAAAATTGTTGAAACACATTGAGGTAAGGATTGACAAACAAATTGCCTTAAGGCATCAACATCATTAGTATAATGACTCATAATGTCACCATGCTGATGGCGATCAAAATATTTGACAGGTAAAGATTCCATTTTGTTAAACATCTCTACTCTTATCTTACACAAAAATCCTTGACCTATAACAGCCATAATTTGAGTGTAAGTGATTGAAGAAATAATCCCTACAGCATATACAGCGATCATGGCAAAAATTGTATTCAATAAATCAGGCTTAATATATTCAAATAGCTCATAACCATTTTGATAAGAAGCCAAATTTAAGGCCTTTTCAATAATATCGGTTATTTGCTTAATAAAAACACTAGAAGCAATTGTGCTGATAGCTGAAACTATTAAACATAAAACAACTATAAAACATCTTACTTTATAGGTTTTAAATAACATTTTTACAATAGGAACTAATGTTTTGAAATTGATTCTTCTACTTTTCATCATTATTACCACCTATCTTATTTTGAATGTTATAGACCTCTTGGTAAATCGCATTACTCTTTAATAATTCAGTATGCGTACCAACGGCATCAATCCTACCACCATCTAAAACAATAATTCGATCAGCATCTTCAATTGAAGATATCCTTTGAGCAATTATTATCTTAGTTGTATTAGGAATATTTTCCTTAAAAGACTTGCGAATCAAAGCATCTGTTTTCGTGTCAACCGCACTAGTTGAATCATCTAGGATTAGAATTTTAGGCTTTTTTAATAAAGCTCTTGCAATACATAGTCTTTGTTTTTGACCACCAGAAACATTACTACCACCTTGCTCAATGTAAGTTTCATACTGGTCAGGAAATTGCTCCACAAATTCAGCAGCACAAGCAAAACGACAAGCTTCTTTTATTTCTTCTTCTGTTGCATCTTTGTTTCCCCAGCGTAGATTTTCGATAATAGTACCTGAGAATAAAACATTTTTTTGTAAAACAACAGCCACATTATCCCGTAAAACCTTTAAGTCATAATCCTTGACATTTAGACCACCAACTAAGACCTCACCAACAGTTGTATCATATAATCTAGATAATAAATTAACAAAGGTAGTTTTTGAAGAACCAGTACCACCAATGATCCCAATTGTTTCACCAGAATTAATATGAATATTGACATCAGATAAAGCATATTTTAAAGCATTAGCTGAATATTTAAAGGAAACATCCTTAAAATCAATTGAACCATCTTTAAGCTCCATAACAGGATTTTTAGGATTAGTTATAGTACTTTCTTCCTCTAAAACCTCTACTACTCTTCGCACGGAGGCAAGCGATAAAGACAACGTAACAAAAATCATTGATAACATCATTAAACTCATAAGAATTTGCGTACCATAGGTTAAAATAGTTGAAATCTCCCCAATATTTAGTTCTGTTTGATTTGTAGTAACAATTAAATAACCACTTAAGAAGGATACAATTGTCAAAGCACAATACATGAAAAACATCATTGCTGGTTGATTCCAAGCAACAATTCTTTCAGCTTTAACAAAATCTTTTCTCACCTCATCTGATGATTTATAAAATTTATCCTTTTCATAATCTTCTTTAACATACGTTTTAACAACTCTTATACCTTTAATATTTTCTTCAACCTTAGCATTTAAACTATCATATTTATGAAATACCTTATCAAAAACAGGCATCGCAATCTTGATGATACCAAAAAGTATGAGAGCTAAAATAGGAACAATAGAAACATAAATTAAAGCCATTTTCCAAGAAACAACAAAAGATAAAATAACTGAGAAAAGCATCATCAAAGGAGCTCTTACGGCCACTCTTATAATCATTCCATAAGACATTTGGATATTTGTTATATCGGTAGTCATTCTTGTGACTAAGCTGGCTGAGGAAAACTTATCAATATTTTCAAAAGAAAATTCTTGCGATTTATAAAACAAATCCTTTCGTAAATTTCTCGCAAAGCCTGAGGAAGCTATTGCGCCAAATTTACCAGACAAAACACCAAAAGCTAAAGAAATAAAACCTAAAGCCACAATCCCCAAACTCAATATGATAATTAAATTTGTATCAGGTGACTCCTCTTGAGCTTTCATTAATATAAAACTCATTAAAAGTGGAATTAAACATTCCATAATTACTTCAAATGACACAAAGATTGGAGTCAAAATAGATTGTATTTTAAATTCTCTAATACTCTTCATTAATGTTTTAATCACTTTTGTCCACCTCCAACATTCTCCTTTATACGATATAAATAACTTAAAAAACTATTAATTTCTTCTTTGGAAAAACCACTAACAAGCTGTTTTTCAAATGCTTCTAATTCTTTATCAATCATTGAACTAAGTTCTTTACCTTTACTTGTGATATTAATTACTTTTATCCGACTATCACGTTCTAAAATTTCTCGCTTAATTAAATCCTTCTTCTCCATCAAAGATAAAACAGTTGAAGCAGTTGATCTAGTTATTCCAAGTGACTTCTCAATATCCTTTTGCGTAATAACTCTTGAACTATTCTTAGCTAAATAACACAAAATAAAACCATTGTTTCCTGTAATTTCATCTAAAAGTAAAATGGTTTTTAAATTTGAGACCTTTCGTGAAATTAAATTATTGAGATTTCTAATTTCAATTCCAATATGTTCCATATTTGAGCCTCTTTTCCTAATAACAACAAAATGTATTATAGTCAATAAATTGTTTGATGTCAAGCATTTTTTTCAACAAAAAAAATAACCCCAAAATAGTGGTTATTATAGCATCTAAACAATCAAGAAATTTAAAAACTAAAAATATGTCTTAATTAATAATTCTAATTCTTTTACTAATTACAAAATAATAAACTAATTTAAGTACTTTCTTTATCAGATTTTGAATCATAATCATCTAAAAAGGTAACCTTTAAATGATTGTCATAGTAACCCAAAACCTTATCTAAATTGACATTTTCTGTACTTTTAAAAATATTCTTTTCAACTAAGGGATTATAATCTTGTAAATTCTGGATTAGACCAGCAACATCTAGGCCTTCTACGTTCTTAGGCTTTTCAATAAATTTAAGTTCATTAAAATTAGCCCATCTAGTCATATCCCGATTTCTAATCAAATAAAGAGGATTAATAAGTTCAAGATTAAAATCTAAGCATTGCTTAGGTAAAATCGTTTCATAACAGCCTCTTTTTAAAATACTACCTAATGTAGCTTCAATGACATCATCAAAATTAAAAACACCAACTATTTTATTTATTCCTAATTCCTTAGCCACTAACTGCACGCTATTTATATCTTTATTAAAATTATCTTTTCTAATAGCTTTAATATTTAATAAATCTAAGTTATCTGAATATTTTAATTCATCTAGATTACAAGCAACATAGCTAACCATAAAATCAAAATCAGAATGCTTTTTTAGCTCTTCAAAAAGTTTAGCAATTAACATACTTTTTTTATCACCAAAAATAAAAATACCTACATGATCATTTACTTCTAATAATTGATACTCCTTAAGAGCTTTGATAAAAGGAGCCCACAAATGAGCCCGATAAGTTTTAATTATGGTTCTTTCAATTTCTTGATACTTTTCCATGTCCTTCACCTCAAAGCATTAATAATTTTAGCATAAATCATTAAAAAAAGGAATGTTTAATTTAAGCATTCCCTAATTACTGAAAATAATAATTCAAAAATATTTTTACGCCTAACTTCTTCTTTGGCTCTGATTGGACTTTCACCAACTAATTTTCCATCTAAATATACCTCATATTTACCAGCAAAATTGCCACCTAAGCTGTAGCTATACTTAGTCTCATAATTAACCGTTTCGTTCTTCTTACATAAATAGTAAAGATCTTCATCAACAATCATATCCACTTTATCTTTATAAAGAATATGCTCAAATGATTCTAAAACCATTCCCTTACTAGCTAATTTTTCTAATTTATAATTGGCAAAACCATATCGCAATAATTCAAGACTTTCAGCGTTTCTAGTAGTGGCCTTTTCATAACCGAAAACAACAGATATTAAACTCATGTTTTCTTGAGTCATATGCAGCGTAATACAATACTTACTAAAACTAGTATATCCTGTTTTAAGACCATCAAGGTATTTTACCCGCCCAATCATTTTATTCGTATTTACTAGCCAAAATGGTTTGGCAGTATTCTTACGAATATAGTCTTCTTGAAGATTAGTATAGTTTAAAACATCAGGATAATGGTCAAGCAAATAATCAGAGATTACAGCTAAATCATAGGCTGAAGTATAATGATTTTTACTAGAAAGACCAGTACAATCACTAAAGTGAGTATTTTTCAGACCTAAAACTGTAGCCTTTTCATTCATTTTATTGACAAATTGAGCTTCACTACCAGCAAGTTCAATCGCCATAGCAATAGCTGCATCATTTGCTGAAGCAATACAGATGCATTTTAAAAGCTCATCAACACTTATTTCTTCACCTATGGAAAGAAAAGCCTTTGAGCCTTCAACCTTTGTTGGTTCTTCACCAATGGTCAACATCGTTGTTTTAGTGATTTGTTCACTATCCAAAGCCTCATAAATTAAAAGTAAAGTCATAATTTTAGTCATGGAAGCAGGTGGCAAACGTAGGTTCATTTCCTTATTATAAAGTACTGTATTAGTACTCCTTTCAAAAAGAATTGCTGAGGTACTACCCTGACAAAGAGCTACTTCTTCACTCTTAGCACTTGCCGTAAAGATGCCTGTTATACTAAATAATATGCCAATTAAAAAAACGCCTAAGATTTTTTTCACGCTCATCACCTATCAAAGTGTATGAAAAAAGATGTGATAATATACCACATCTAATCCTTTGTTTTTTCTAATTTACTTTTAATTTTAGTTTTATGTTTAGAAAGTCCATAAAAAAATATATTCATTTCTTTAGGATTTTCAAAACCAGATTTTTTACAAACAAAAATTTCAGTTTGACCTAAGACAAAAAGAATTTGGTTTTCTTCTTCAACTATCTTATTAAGTTCATTATATTTTCCTGTAAATTTAGATGTTTTACCAGCAATAGTTGAACTTAAAGTAAAGCTTTCTTCTTTAAAAACAAAATCATTTACCATTCCAGCAGCAATAACATCACTATTACGCTTGGCAATCTTCTTAGGAAGCTTAATTAATGAAATAATATTGATTAAAACAAAAATAAAAGCAAAAATCAAAAACAAGACTCCTGTTACTAAAGTATCCGTCCCATTGCCAGTACTGGCTACAACAATAACAATTATTATTCCAAAAACAGCTAAAGCAGCCGCAAATATAAAACGACTTAAATAACCTTTTCTAGCAATTGACAGTAAAGATTTATATACTTCTTCACTTGTCAAAACAGTATGATTTTTAACTACCATATACTACCTCTTTCATTATGTAATAATTGTAACAAATTTTTTTAGTTAAAACAATAAAAAAGTAGATATTTCTATCTACTCATTCGATATTTGCAAAACGCTCAATAATCTTACCAACAAGAGGATGTCTAACAACATCAAATGTTTCAAATTCCATAACTCCAACCTCTCTTAAATCCTTAAGCATTTCTGAGGCCATTTTTAAACCAGAACGTTTTGAATTTGGCAAATCAATTTGGGAACAATCCCCAGTAACAATCATCTTTGAATTAAAGCCAAGACGAGTTAAAAACATCTTTAATTGATCAACAGTTGCGTTTTGAGCCTCATCTAAAATAATAACGGCATTTTCTAAGGTTCGACCACGCATATAAGCTAATGGGGCAATTTCTAAAATTTGCTTTTCAATAAGACTATTAGTAGCCTCAATACCTAACATATCATATAAGGCATCATATAAGGGGCGTAAATAGGGATCAACTTTTTCCTTTAAATCACCTGGTAAAAAGCCTAATGATTCACCTGCTTCAACAGCTGGGCGGGTCAAAATAATCCTTTGGACATTCCCCTTTTTTAATTCATTGACAGCGTAAACAACAGCTAAATAGGTTTTACCTGTACCTGCTGAACCGATTGAAAAAACTAAATCCTTCTTCTCCAATAATTTAATATATTCAGCTTGCTTTAAAGTTTTGGCAAAAATTGGCTTATTATTTTGATTATGGGCTATTGGCTTACGATGTTCCAAAAAATTAATGTAATTTCTTAATTCTCCACTTTCAATAATCTTTTTTAAATAGATTATATCCCGACTAGAAATATGGATACCTAAAGCGGATATTTCTAATAAAGCTTGCATAAATTCCTCTAATGCTAAAAGCTTTTGTTCATCGTTTGTATCACAAAGTATCGCTTCACCATGAATATCTATGGAACAATCAAATAATTCTTCAATTGTTTTGAGATTACTATTTTGAATACCACAAACATTTTTAGCATCACCAGCATCAGTAATTTGACAGCTTAACTTCAAAAAAATCACTCCTTAGCTTGAAAAGTACCAATTGACTCATATTTTTTAATTATAAAAGTAAAAACATATGCATCATCAGTTTCTTCATCCTTAGTCATGGTAATACCTACAATATGTTCAAGCTCATTAACCAAATGATTATCAAAATCATCCTCAATTTTTTTGATTGCTAGCTTATAAGCATCATCATGACTATACTCCTTTATTATAGCATTTTTTTTGCATTCTGCAATTTTTTTAAAGGAAATAAAATCAAATAAATTAAAAAGAGTATTTTCCTTTTTATCAAACAATTCATAATTACAATCTTTACCAAAATTTAAAGACCAACCAAAAATATTCAACCCATAATATTCATCCTTTTCAGCAGTTGTCTCAATGACCTGAGTCTTTTTAGGCAGCTCTAAAACTAACTTATCATAGGTAGTTCCCATAACTAAGCCCCCAACCCGCATATTACCTTCTATTAAAATATCACCACTTTTAACATATTTATTTTTGCTAACTAATGCTTTACCACTATAGACATAGAAATTATCAACAATGCCATCTTTTTTGGCTACAATATCACCTACTTGATTTTCGGCAACCTCATAATTAATTTCATCGACATTGGCAATATAAACACTTATAGTGTTATTTCTTCTAGTTACACTAATATGGGGATATTCAAAATATTTTACTTGCATTTCTTTAGAAAATTGCTCGTAATCTAAATTACAAAAATCAAAACAAAATAAAGTTCTAAAGCTTGATTTAATGCGATATTCTATCTCATCATTAATTGGGGTATAACGATTAAATTCAATCGTACTAACGCGATAAATATTCATATAAAGAATCGATAATAAAAATAAAACACCCGTAATTAACAAACCATAATGGGAGACAAATCGCAATAATTTGGTCTTGGCACTTTCAATCAGTTTAAATTCATAGTTTGTCCGTTTTAAAATATTGTATGAACCACCTTCAATTTCAAATGTTACATCATCACCATTAATTTCTAAATTCGTTGAAATAATTTTGTTGTTAATTTTAAAGTAGTCATCCTTCTTCATTCTTACTTTGTAAACCATAGTTTAAGCCTCTCCTAAGTCAATTTTTTGTATAAGTCCTTTGATAACGATATTATCCTTATCAAGTCTAACAACCCTTAACTTCTCACCGCTAATACTAATGTTTTCAAGGCATATTAAATCACTATCAAGCTGTTTAATTTGCCGATAATTGTTGATAGATAAAATATTTTTATAAAATTCAAACTGCATAAGTTTCACCATTTTATAATATGAAAAAAAGTGGTATTTAACCACTTTAAATAATTGTTTTCTTCTCAAAAATCAACCAATCCTTAGTTATTGGATGATAGAAGCCTAAATGATAGGCTTCTAACGGAAAAGCCTCTTTAGAAAGGCTATTTTTGCTGCCATACTTAGTATCACCAAATATTGGATGACCAATTGCAGAAAATTGTGCTCTAATTTGATGAAATCGACCTGTTTTAAGTAAGATATCCACATAACTCACTTCGCTATTATTCAAGTAATCATTTTTAATAACTCGATAATCTAAATTAGCCTCTTGACCATTTGGGGAAATAATAGCCTTTAACTGTTTTGCATCCTTTTGAAGAAAGGATTTAATACTACCATCTTCACTAATATGACCTTCAACAATTGCCAAATATCTTTTTTCAAAGCGATGTTCTTTAATATCTAAAGATAAACGTGCTGCCGCCTTAGAAGTTTTTGCAAAAACCATAACTCCAGCTGTATTTAAATCTAAACGATGAACTAAACCTAAATAAACATTACCTGGTTTGTGATATTTTTCTTTTAGATAATTCTTTAAAATAGTTAACATGTCGGGCAAATTCTTTCCATCTGCTTGAGCCAAAATGCCTCTTGGTTTATAAGCAACTAAAACATGATTATCTTCATATAAAATCTCTACGCCATTTTCCATTTTTTTAGATCCTTTATTAAAGATTTTAAAGTGGCCACATCAAAGCTATCTTGACTATATACAAAATAAATATCCTGACTAGCTTTATAATTAAGGAAATCCATCTTTTTGATATTAGCATACTCCAAAGCTAATTCCTCATACATAAAACCAATTCCATCCTTAGCCTCAATAAGCTTTGCCATTAAAAATGGTGAATTGGAATTATACTGACTGACATGACTCAAAGATACATTATTATTTTTTAAGGCATTTAAAGTAGCCTTACACATACCTTCCTTTTCAGCACCTAAAATTAAAGGATTATTCTTAAGCATTTCCCTCGTAACTCTTCTTATTTCCTTAAATTTACCCTCTTTATAACAAACAGGAACTATCACGAAACTTCCTAAAATAAAACCATCAAAAAGATTATCATCATAATTACTATCAATTATGGCAAAATCAAGTCTTCCCTCCCGAAGCTCACTAAAAATTTTTTCAGGACTAAGAACCGTTATTTTAGCCTCATAATTATAATGACTAAAAATAACCGATAAAAGATTGTTCTTAGTAACTGCAATAGCACTAGCACTAGTAACACCTAAATGTAAGACCTTTGTTTGACGCATTGAATTAGAAATTGCTTCACTTAACTGAACTGACTGATTGATCATTCTTCGACCATATTCAACTAAGATTTCACCTTGTTTAGTTAACTCAAAATCACGTCCAGGCTTAAAAATTTTAATGTCAAACTCATGTTCAAGCGATTTAATATGATGTGTAACTGCAGGTTGAGTAATAAAAAGTTGCTTAGCAGTATTGGTATAACTTTTTTGTTTTACTAATGTCAAAAGTGTCATCAATCTAGTGTCTTCCATTCTATCACCTCTCCATAAATTATTTTTATAGTATAGGACGATTATATAAATATAATTTAAGAAAGTCAAGTGTTAAATAAGCCATAAAGCAATTATAACTAAAGCGATTTGAACTCCATAAAAAATTAAATCAATTTGAAGTTCTTTAAAACCAAGTGCTTCTAGATGATGATGAAAGGGAGCCATCTTAAATAAACGTTTACCATTAGTCTTTTTAAAGTAGCTTACTTGCAATATTACTGAAACTGTCTCAAATATAAATAGACCAGCCATTAAAATGAAAATTAATACCGAATTCAAATAAATACTAGTAATTGCATAAAAGGCTCCCAAACCAAGAGAGCCTACATCCCCCATAAAGAGAAATGCCTTAGGTAAATTGAAGCACCAAAAAACAAAAAGACTAATATGAAATAAAATTAAAAGATTTAAAATATCAAAGTGGCCTTCTTTATAAGCTATAAGCATAAGACCGATACCAAAAATTAAACTACATCCAGAACAAAGACCATCAATGCCATCCATGAGATTCCAAGCGTTGCCACTAGAGATTAAAAGCCAAAGAATTAATAAGCCATAAACCCATTTTAGATCAATTGTTAAATTAAAGAACTCTAGTGTTGTGTTATTAGCTTCTTTTAAGTAAAAGAAAAACACCACACCAGCGATAATTATTTCAATAAATAATTTGATAGAGGCCTTTAATCCATCATTCTTTTTTAAAATAACAATCAATAAATCATCAATGACACCAAGAATACCAAAACTTAAAGTCGTTACAATAATCATAATTGTTTCTTTAGTATAAGAAACAAAAAAAAGGGGTAATACTAAAAAAATAATACCACCCATTGTAATAGTCCCATTCTTCTTTTTATGAGACTCAGGCCCTAAGGCTCTTTCAGTTTGAGAAAGGCGCTTAAAAGCTTTTACATAAACACAATAACAAAAAACAGATAAAAGTGAAAGTAATAAATATTTAATTAGCTGAAATCCAATCATTGATAACCTCCAAGTCAGAATATGGATACTTGATTCCATTAATATCCATATATTTTTCACAGCCCTTACCTAAGACTAGGAGGTAATCATCAGCTTCAAGGTGCCCTAAAGCATAATTGATAGCTTCTTTACGGTCTTCAATTATAGTAACTTCTTTGGCCATCTCAGCCCTAATATCCGCGATTATGGCCTGAGGATTTTCAAATCGGGGATTATCAGAAGTTAAAATAACTTCAGCATCTAGCTCATCTAATAATTTACCAATCATGCCCCTTTTTTCTTTTTCTCGATTACCACCACACCCAATAACGATATGAAGCTTATGCTTACATAATCTATAGGCCTCCTCAATTACCTTCTTAGTCGCCATAAATGTATGCGCATAATCGATGATAATATTCCTATTTTTAAAAGATATTTTATTCATTCTACCCTTAACGTTGTCAAAAACATTTAAAAAGCTTGCATAGCTATCATAAGGTATATTAAAAACATCACATAAAGCCAAAACAGCTAAAATATTATAAGAATTAAATTCACCTAATAAATGCGATTTAAATAAAACATCTTTCGCATAAAAAGATATTCCTTCAGCATTAACATAATTGATAGTGCCTAATAAATTACTACCACGAGAATAACCATAGGTAATAAAATTACAATCAGCATATTTCATAATTTTAGTAGATGCCTCATCATCAGCGTTTATAATCGCATAGGCTTCTTTCTTTAGCTTAATAAAAGGAATTATTTTACAATACAAATATCTATCTAACGTTTTATGATAGTCAAGATGATCTTGACTAAAATTAGTAAATATCAAACAATCAAAATCCAAACCATAAACACGATACTGATCCACCGCAATACTTGATATTTCCATAAAAACATATTTAATTTTCTTCTTTTTAGCTAAAGTTAAAAACTGATAAATAGTTAAAATATCAGGTGTTGTATTATTCAAAGTTGCTTCATAGTTATTAAAAAACACCCCATTACTACCAATTAGCATTGCCGATTTATTCAAATAATTAAAAAAATTATAGGCAATTGTCGAAGTTGTTGTTTTACCATTAGTACCTACTACTCCAACAAGTTTAAGCTTTTTTGAAACATTAGCATAATATTCCTTAGCTAAGCAAGCCAATATCTTACGAACATTATCAACAAAGACATAATTAATGTAAGGATATTTTCTTTCACAGGAAGTAGTAATAATTGTTTTGGCTCCATTATCTATGGCTGAATTAATATATTTATGTCCATCTTCATGATTCCCATTAATGACTACAAAAATGGCATTCTCTGTACATAAACGACTATCCGTAGTTATTTTATAAACATCGTGGTTATAAGAAACAGACTCTAAACCAACTTTTTTAAATAATGTATTAACCTTCATAGTTATCACCATTATCATTTTATGTAAAAATTGTCTAAATTAATCATAAAAGCTTTAACTTTTATTACAAGTTTTCTACTATCAACACTAATATTATCACTAAATGTAAAATGTTCCATTATTTAAAATATACCCGCAAGAAATTTATCCATATAAGATATTAAAATATTTACCTTTTTAATTTATATCTTATAAAAAAAGACTGATACACTGTATCAATCTGATTCTTAGCTTTTTTGGCGGAGAGAAGGGGATTTGAACCCCTGCGCCGTGTTACCGACCTGCACGCTTTCCAAGCGTGTCCCTTCAG
>CANQBD010000006.1 GCA_947589245.1 uncultured Anaeroplasmataceae bacterium | reverse complement strand
CTTCTATAGCTCCATTATAATAGACATTATCTAAGTTGCTGCAATTATAGAATGCATCATCTCCTATACTTGTTACAGTATTTGGAAGTGTAATTGAAGTAACATTATTAAATCCATGAAATTGATAATCACCTATTACAGTTATAGTATTTGGTATTTCTATACTTGTTACTTCTTCCCAATCATTATCTTTCTTTAAATAGAAATGATTTGCATAACACATTGGATTGGAAGATGAATTTATAAAACTAATTTTACACCAATCTTCTATAGCTCCATTATAATAGACATTATCTAAGTTGCTGCAATTATAGAATGCATCATCTCCTATACTTGTTACACTATTTGGAATTGTAATACTTGTTAAATTGATACAACGAGAGAAAGCGGAATCTTCTATACTTTCTCCACTATTAATTACTACTTCTTTTAAATTACTTTTTTGAATAGATGAGATTGCAATCGTAGGAATATTTGCATATTCTATAAAACAACCAGAGAAAGCAGAAACTCCTATTCTTTCTACACTATTTCCTATTGTTACATTTGTTAAATTACTACAATTATAGAAAGCATTATCTCCTATGCTTGTTACACTATTTCCTATTGTTACATTTGTTAAACTATCACAACTACGGAAAGCATTATCTCCTATACTTGTTACACTGTTTGGAATTGTAATACTTGTTAAACTGCTACAATCCCAGAAAGCTTCATAATAGATGATTTTCGTTTTATCAGAAATATTTATTTCCTCTATATCAGTTTTTTTAACTTTTACTAATACTAATGTTAAATTTTCTTTATTCCCTAAATATAAGCCATTTTCAAATTCATTATATTTTAAACTATTACAATAATCGAAAGCAGAATTTCCTATACTTGTTACACTATTTGGAATTGTAATACTTGTTAAATTGCTACAACGAGAGAAAGCAGATTGTCCTATACTTGTTACACTATTTGGAATTGTAATACTTGTTAAATTGCTACAACGAGAGAAAGCGGAATCTTCTATACTTTCTCCACTATTAATTACTACTTCTTTTAAATTACTTTTTTGAATAGATGAGATTGCAATCGTAGGAATATTTGCATATTCTATAAAACAACCAGAGAAAGCAGAAACTCCTATTCTTTCTACACTATTTCCTATTGTTACATTTGTTAAATTACTACAATTATAGAAAGCATTATCTCCTATGCTTGTTACACTATTTCCTATTGTTACATTTGTTAAACTATCACAACTACGGAAAGCATTATCTCCTATACTTGTTACACTGTTTGGAATTGTAATACTTGTTAAACTGCTACAATCCCAGAAAGCTTCATAATAGATGATTTTCGTTTTATCAGAAATATTTATTTCCTCTATATCAGTTTTTTTAACTTTTACTAATACTAATGTTAAATTTTCTTTATTCCCTAAATATAAGCCATTTTCAAATTCATTATATTTTAAACTATTACAATAATCGAAAGCAGAATTTCCTATACTTGTTACACTTTCTGGTATTACAATATTTGTTAAACTGCTACAACCAGAGAAAGCAGAATTGCCTATACTTGTTACAGTATCTGGGATTGTCACACTTGTTAAACTGCTACAACCAGAGAAAGCAGATTGTCCTATACTTGTGACACTATTTGGAATTGTAATACTTGTCAAACTTCTACAATCTTCGAAAGCAGAATTTCCTATACTTGTTACAGGTAGATTATTATATTTTTCAGGTATTACTACTTCTTCTAATGTTGTATCTTTCAAACCACCGACTTCATATCCAACTATTACATCATTTTCTTTTATTTCATTAAATATTAAATCAGTTTGTTCTTGATTTGGGTTATTTGGTAGATCTGGTGTATCCGGAGTGTTAGGTGTATCTGGTACATCTGGTGTGTCCGGAGTGTCAGGTGTATCTGGTACATCTGGAGTATCTGGGGTGTCAGGTGTATCTGGTACATCTGGAGTATCTGGGGTGTCAGGTGTATCTGGTACATCTGGTACATCTGGTGTATCTGGGGTGTCAGGTGTATCTGGTACATCAGGCACATCTGGAGTATCAGGTGTATTTGGATCTACTGAATCTCCACCACCAGAACAACCTGTTAATGTGAAAAGCACTGTTATAATAAATAGTACTATTAGCCATCTTCTTTTTCTCATAATGTAATTCGCCTCCATATTAAATAATTAATTATTTAATTTATATTTATAAATTATATTAGTCATTTATTTCCTTTTCAATGAACTTGTAAAAAATGTCATGATGTATGTAAAAATAGTAAATTAAAAAAGCTAAACTCACTTAAATTTTGTCTAAGGAATTTAGCTTTTTTAATAAATATTACTTTATAATAATAGAAAAAGCAGTTTATTTTTTTTTAGTTTTTTTATTCTAATTTGCCTTTAAATCTGAAGCTGTTATTTTACGATAAATTGCCCCAGTTGCATTACCAGCGACAATCGTAATAACTAAACCCTCAACATCTTCACCGGCATCAAGTTTAGCCTTAATATCATCAACTGACTTACAATCCTTTACAGCCACAACAACACCTGTATTAAAAACTAAAATTTCAACTGCTTCATCACCTAAATCCTTTCTAACCTGATCTAGAGTGATAAATTCGTTATCATCATCTTTGGCTTCTTCATTAATTTTGTCAGCATATTCTTGATTGATATTACTACAAGCAGCTAAAAAGCCGATGCTAAAACAAGCTACTAAAGCCAGAAAAAATTTAAATATTTTTTTCATTCTATAACCCTCACTTTTATAAATATTATAGCATAAGAACTTTGGATAATAAATAGTCTTAATTAAAATTCAATTTTTTTACAAGGGCGCTCTAAATAAATTTTTTCTAAAGAAAGTCTTTCACGCTCCTCTTTAGTAAAAACTGAAACAATAATATCATTTAGATCAATTAAAACCCATTCAGTACCTTCACCCTCTACACCTCTAACAGTAAAACCATTGTTTAAAGCATCTTCCTTAAGATAGTTAACAATGGCAGTAGCTTGACGTTCAGAATCAACACTAGCTATAATCATTTCATCATAAAATGGTGAAAAGCCGCGCATATCATAATCAAGAACATCTAAAGCCTTTATTCTACTTAAATTTTCTAATATAATTTCTCTTAATTCCATTCCTTTAAACCTCGATAATATTCTAAAACCTCAAGTTGTAAAGGGTGAGGTTCAATCCCTTTATTTTTTAAAAATTCAATTGTATGGCGTGTTGATTCATAGATAGCTAAATAAAATTTATTAGCTTCTAATAATTCTCGACACTCAATACAACTTTTATATGTTCTGTTTTTTTCTGTATAATCACTAATTAAAATAATCTCTTCTAATTTAGACATATTAAGCCTACCAAAAACATGATTTCTTATCGCATTATAAATATCTAAATCATTGCCAACTTGCTGTAAATAAACTTCTGCCGAAGCATAAGAATGATATAAAACAGGATATTTTGCACATTCTAAAGCATCCTCTTGGCGAATAATTTTCGCTAACTCTTCATTGCTTTCATATTTACAATAATCATGCATATAAGCCGCTATAATTGCTTTATTTTCATCACAGCCATATCTTTTAGCCAAGGATGAAGCCATCTCTACTACACCTAAAATATGAGTAAAACGCTCAAAATGGTTAGAATTTACATATTTTTTATAAACAAAATCATGAATCTCAGCCAATGATTGCATCAGTTATATAGACCTCCGTATTAACAATCCTTTTCAACCTTATATTACACTTACCATTAATAATAATAAAACCAAAGCCAGAAAACCATAAAGTTTTTTTACCATTAATTTTAAACTCTTCTTCAGTATAACTTAAAGCCTCTAATTCCTCCTTTGTTGGGGGAATAAGTAATAAACCTAATTGATTATTAAAAAGCTCTTCAACTCGACTTGTCTTGCAACGATGTAAATAAAGACTCCTTGCACAATAAACTGTTACCGATAACTTACTTGGAATCGTAAAGCTTAAACAAGCAAGACCAGCTATAAATAAAGAATTACCATCTAGCATCTGAAAAGTTACAGGCCTAATCTCACTACTAGGTATGATAGTCCGATAAGATGTTGGAAACAACTGATTTAAAATATCTTTTTCATTAATAAGACCTGGAGTATCTACAAGAGCCTGATTATCAATAAAATAAGGGACTCTTATTTCCTTTAAGGTGGTACCAGGAATAATTGATGTTGTAATTAAATCCAAATTAGCTGAGGTCGTTCTTCTCAATAAAGCATTAATAATACTAGATTTTCCAACATTCGCACAACCAATAAAATAAACATCACGTTCTTTTCTAGCTAAATCAATAGCCTTAATAAGCTCATCAATATAGCTTCCCTTTTTAGCTGAAGTTACACCAATAGCCAAAACCTTAAAGCCCTTTTTGGCACACTGATTACTAGCCCATTCCGTAATCTTAGCTAAATTACTGCTTTTAGGCAAAAGATCAACCTTATTGATAACTAAAATGACATCCTTATTTTTTAATTTTTCAATCAATAAATCATTAAATGTCGCTTTAAAATTAAAAATATCAACAATAAAAACCATTAATGCCTTCCGTTTAACAACCGCATTAATAACCTGTAAATAATCCTCATTACTAGCCACAATCTTAGGTAATTCATTATAGTGCTTAATCCTAAAGCATCTTTGACAGATAACAGCATCAATAAGCTTAGGAGTATAGCCTGCTAAATTAGCATCATTATCTTGAAGAATTGAACCACAACCATTACATTTTTTAATTATCATTTTTATCCCTCACATAATCCACTAAGGCTGAAGCATAAAGCTTAGGATATTTTTTTTGAATTTTCATTAGAAAATGATTTTCTAATTTACGATTTATTTTAGTAGGCAATATTTCTGTTTTTTTATCAATTGCCTTAACTAAAATAGTATAAAGCCCTAAACGCCTAGAACCATAGACATCAGTCATAAGCTGATCACCTATTTCCACAACCTCACTTAAAGCATATTTATGACTAGCTATTCTTAAAGCCTTCTTCAAGCCAAGCTTGGTAGGCTTCTTGGCAAACTTAACATATTTTAAGCCTAAACTATTTGCAAAATTTTTAACTCGTTCTTTACGGGAATTAGAAACAATGATGATTTCAAAACCAATCTCTTCAACCATTTTTTTCCAATTAAAAAGCTCTAAAGTAGGCTCTTTTTCTAAATATGAAATCAAAGTATTGTCTAAATCTGTAAGAATAAGTCTAAAACCATTCTCATATAGTTTATTGTATGGAATATCATTAATAGTCTTATAATAACAACTTGGAATTAGCTTTTTAATCATAAATTAATACCTCATCTAACATTATACATTATTTCCATAATCTTTTAAATAAAGGAGTTTTAAAAATGTTATTTTTCTTGCTGCCACTTTTTGGAGCAATAAAAAGTGAGTCCTACCCTCAAAAACTATCCGATGAGGAAGAAAGATTGTATCTGGAAAGATTTTCCTTATACAAGGATGAAACAGCACGTGCCAAATTAATTGAACACAACCTACGTTTAGTGGCCCATATAGCGAAAAAATATGAAAATACTCAAGAGGATAAGGATGATATTTTATCCATTGGCATCATCGGCTTAATGAAGGCTGTTGATTCCTATCAAATAACCGCCAACAATAAGCTTGCAACCTATGCAGCCAGATGCATTGAAAACGAAATATTAATGCACCTTAGAGCCACTAAAAATAAACGTAATCTCATTTATCTTCAATCACCTGTAGCTATGGATAAAGATGGCAACGAGGTGGAGCTATTAGATCTAATTGAGGATAAAAATATTGATATTATGGCTTCTTATGAAAAAAAATCTTTAAATCGTGATCTTAAAGAAGCCCTAAAAAACCTCAATAGTCGGGAATATGAAATCATCGCTAGGCGCTATGGAATTGATCGAGATAGTCAAACCCAAAAGGAAATAGCTAAAGATATGAACATATCACGAAGCTATGTCTCACGTATTGAAAAAAGGGCCTTACTAAAATTATATTTTCTACTTAAAAAATAGGACACAAAAGTGTCCTAAATTTATTTTAAATCAATCAGCTTAACTCTTAATTCTTTACCATTTTCACTAGAAACATGAATTATATCGCCAACTTTATGACCAATAACTGCCTTACCTAAAGGTGAATCATTTGATATCTTTCCAGCAAAGGGATCAGCTTCAATTGTACCAACAATTTGGAAAGTTTTACGGATTTTTAAATCAATATATTCAATCGTAACCGTATTAACATCCATAATCTTGGCATGTTTTAAAATATTTTCAATTTCTAAAATTCGAGCTTCAATATTTGCCTGTTGCTCTCTAGCAGATGAATAGTCAGCATTTTCTGAAAGGTCGCCTTGCTCTCTAGCTTCCTTAATTGCTTCTCTAATTTGAATTCTATCAACTGTTTTTAATTTTTCTAGTTCAGCCTCTAATGCTTTAGCACCAGCACTAGATAATTCAAAAACCTCTTCTTTATTAATCATTTTAAAAAAACCTCCACTATTACGCTAAAATATTATACCTAATTATAAATTAAAAATCAATCATTATTTTAACTATCAATAAACCTCATTATAGCTTATACTCCGCATTTCTCTTTGAATTTTACGATAGTTAGGATAAATTTGCTCTAAGTAATGATAAAATTCAGCTTGATGATTTTGATATTTAAAATGCGCAAATTCATGATAGATAACTGATAAGATATATTTTAAATCATATTTGGCTAGCCGGGTAGCTAAAATAATCTTTTTACTTTTCGGATAGCATTCACCAAAATAGCCTTTGACATTTTTATACCCAAATTTCACATCATCAGGCAAATTAAATTTAATTAAAATCTCTGGCACATAATTTTTGACAATATTTTTAAGAGTTGTAGTATAAAATGTTTCTATTAATTGCAAAACATTATTGCGATTAGTAGTTTCTATAACAATGGAACAATCATGTACATAGATGAAATCAGCTGAGCTATCTTTAATCACTAGCTGATATTTTTTGCCTAAATAATGAATTTCATCTTCTACTTTTGCAGTTTTCTGCATAGCCTTAATTATAGAACTGAAATTAGCCTTTATCATCTCACTGATACTAAAGGCTGATAATCTTGTTGGAGTAGTAATATGAATTTGACCATCTTTAACCCTTAAATAAATCCGGCGATTTTTTCTTTTAATGGTAATATTAACGATGAAATCAGTATTATTAACTTTAACATTATAAATCAAATACATCACCACCAGAAAGGAACTTTAAAAATGATTAAAACAAGCACAACAGTTTCAGAAATCTTCCTTCAATCCTTAAAAAATGCTTATGGTTCTAAACACGAATTTGAACGTGAGCTAGTTTACAAAGCATATCAATATGGTAATAAAGGAAGAATGTATTTTGGGATTAATAAACTCTTAAACTTTATTATGTATCCCGCAACTTCAAAAGATGAGTATAGCAGCTCATATCCACTTTTAGAATGTAATTTAGATACCTGTGACATTACAAATTTCATTGAGGATATTGACTATACTAAATTATCCAATGCTTATATTCAAATTCGGAATTTAATTGAGTCTTAATAAATCATTTTCCGCAAGAGGAAAATCAGTATAAAAAGTTATAATTTGGCGCGGATGCCGAGCAGCATCAAGACTATTGCCTTCTAAATCGTAAATATCCCCAATATTAATAACTTCATTATGCTTAGGACCAAAAACTTCTAGACTACTATTAGGCAGAAAGTAATTACGCTGCTCAATGGTAGCCTTTTTTTGTATTGGATCATAACCAATAACAATTCCCACAAAGTCCTTACTTGGTAAAGTTAAATTCAAATCATATAGTTGTTCATTTACAGTAGGCTGACCAAATAAAAAGCCCGTTGAGCAGATCCGATTTTCAGCCTTCATAATAATATTTTCATAATAATCAAAGCCCTTAAATGAATTATCCTTTAAATCATCAATTAATTGGCGATAAGCTTTAACGACACAAGCTATATAGTGAAGACTCTTCATTCGACCTTCAATTTTAAAAGAAGCAATACCAAGTCTTAATAGTTCGGGAATAGCTCTAATAGCACATAAATCCTTACTGCTCATCGCAAAATAATCTCCATTCGGATTAATTTTTTCCTTACCAGCAAATAGATCATAGTTCCAACGACAGCTATGAGCACAACCACCACGATTGGCATCACGATTAGTCATATTGTTTGAAAGTAGACACCGACCTGAATAAGCTGAACACATACCACCATGAATAAAGACCTCTAAATCCGTCTTGGCTGTTTTTTTAATTGTGGCTATTTCTTCTAAGGTTAGTTCGCGCCCCAAAACTATTCGATCAACTCCTAATTCCTCATAAAATTTAATAGCCTCTTGATTAAGACAGGAGGTTTGAGTCGAAACATGAGCTTCCATTTTAGTATACTTCTTAACAAGCTTCAAAATAGCTAGCGAAGAAGCAATTACGGCATCAACCTGAGCCTCTTCTAAAGCTTTTAAATATTCAATAATACCATTAGTATCTTTTTCATGCATAACAATATTACAGGTCACATGAACCTTAGCCTTATGGGCATGTGCGAAATTACAACCCTCTTTAATATCAGCAATGGTAAAATTTGAGGCTCTTGAACGAAGTGAAAACTTTAATCCACCAATAAAGACAGCATCAGCCCCATAAAGAACCGCTATTTTTAATTTTTCTAAATCTCCAGCAGGAGCTAATAATTCTGCCATTAAAACTCCTCCTTATTATAGACACTATCAACAAATAGAAAACCATCCTTAAAAGCGAAATTTAGTTTATCTAATTGTTCTAGGGCCTCATTTATATCTAGCTTATCATTTAGATAATTATAGTAAATTTCAACCGTTCTCAAATAGTCCTTAGGCTTAATTCTAAAGTTATTTAAAAAAGCAAATTCAAGATCTAATTCCTTTAAATATTTAAGTAAATTAAGAACATAGCCCCGATAAATATAGGTACCATTAGAATTTTCCACAATTGGTAAATAATCATCTCTAGTAGCTTCTTTTAAAAACATATCAGATTGGTTTAATTTACGACCAAGCTTCTCTAAATATAAGGAAATAAGCATTCTTCTAGAATGAAACATTAAACGGTAACCAAAAACCTGTAAAAAAAGCTGACAGCTTGTATTATTGATAATATTTTTCATATCATCTAAGGTTATTTCATTGCTGAGGGCTAAACTCAAAAAGCCATAACTAGCATATTCATTAATATCTAAACTATTTGTCAACATCGTTATAGGATCATAGATAACTCGCTTAATCATACCAGCATCTTTTAATATTTTAGCAAGACCAAGATCAGTAATATAAAATAGGCAATCACTATCTTTAAAGCTCAAAAGTTCTTTAGTTAAATTAGCAATTTCAAAAGGTGTTACCATAATACTATAATCTAAAATTGCCTTTTTACCACATTGATTAATAAGATAAATATTTTCAAGATTACATAATTCTTTTTTTACCAAAAAATAATCGGCATAAGGAGCCAAATCATCTAATTCGGTAAGATTATTAAGATTGCAGACTAACCTCATAATAAGCAGCTCCTCTTTCTTTTAAAATATTATAACCTACTTCTAGCAGCCATTAAAACCACTAAATAAGCAGATAAAAGGCTTGATATATTAAAATATCAGCCTTTAAAAAACTTCAATAAGAATTATCATTACAATTATAAATAAGAAATATTAGTTAAAGACAATATTTATTATATTATAACACTAATATCTAAAATTGCCCTTGCCCTTACCTTTACCCTTATAAGCCTTAGGCTGAGCAAGACCACTATAATTACCTGTCTTCATTTGATTTTGCATCCTTACCGCATCAGTTTCACTCATTGAATTCATTTGTTTCATTGTTCTTTTCATCTGATCTAAGGATTCACGTAGCCGATTAACTTCTTGAATTGAACGACCAGAACCCTTAGCAATTCTTTCCCGACGCTTATAATCCTTATCAATTAACTCAGGATGTAATCTTTCTTTTTCAGTCATTGAATAAATGATACACTCAACCTTATCTAAAGCATTATCATCAACATTACTCATAGCCTGCTTTAGATTTTTCATACCCGGTAAAAAGCCTAAAATCCTAGAAATTGACCCCATTCTCTTGATCATCTTAAATTGTTTTAAAAGATCGTTATAATTGAAGCTATTACTCATCATTTTCTCGGCCATCGATTTCATTTCTTCTTCATCAATGTTTTCCGTAACAGTATCAATTAAGGATAAAACATCACCCATACCTAAAATACGGTCAGCTAAACGATCAGGATAAAATATTTCCATTGCATCTAACTTTTCGCCAGTTGACATGATCTTGATAGGAATACCTGTCATTTCTTTGATTGATAAAGCGGCACCACCTCGTGTATCGCCATCTAATTTAGTTAAAATACAACCTGTAATATTAAGCTTTTCATGGAAGGCTAAAGCAACATTAACCGCGTTTTGACCAGCCATTGCATCAACGGTTAACAATATTTCATTAGGCTTGGCAATTTCTTCAATATCCTTTAATTCTTGCATAAGCTCTTCATTTATCTCTAAACGACCAGCTGTATCAATAAAGACCAAATTATAGCCCTCATCCTTAGCCTTAGCTAAACCTTCTTTAACAATTTTTTGAGCACTGACCTTTGTTCCCATTTCAAAGACAGGAACACCTATTTGCTTACCAATTGTCACAAGCTGATCAACAGCGGCAGGACGATAAATATCAGCCGCAATCAACATTGGCTTCTTTTTTAATTTTTTACGATAGAAAAGAGCCATTTTACCAACCGCTGTTGTTTTACCAGCACCTTGTAGACCAACTGCCATAACAACTGTCATACCACTTGGAGCCATAGTTAGCTCAACAGCCTCATCACCAAGCGTTTTTTTCAATTCTTCACGAACGATTTTAACAACCTGCTGACCAGGATTTAGGCCTTTTAAAATCTTTTCCCCTAAAGCAGCTTCTTTAATATTAGCTAAAAATTTTCTAACAACTTTATAATTAACATCAGCCTCTAATAAAGAAAGTCTAACCTCTCTTAGCATCTCATCAATATCATTTTCGGTTAATTTACCTTTGCCTGTTAAACGTCTAAGTCCCATCTGGAGACGTGAACTTAAATTATCAAATGCCATAGTCCTACTCCCTTCATCTTGTTATTTTTGAAAAATATCAATAATTTTATCTTTTAATTCCTTAGTAATATCAAGTTCATTAATAGCTTTAATTTTTTGAACATAATTTAACTTTTTTTCGTAATCTTCTAAAATACCTACTACTCTTTTTATTTGATCAAAAACAGCATTGCGTGAAACCGCAAGATTAGAAGCTATTTCACTAATCGATAAATCATCAAAATAGTATTGCTCAAAGTATTGGCGTTGCTTGTCTGTTAAAAGATTATAATAAGCATCATAAAGACTAATTATTTCTTCTCTTTTGGCTATAGTCATATTCTATTCCTCAAAAAAATCAGCAAATAAGCCATAAAGATATTGTTCAATATCAAATATTTCTAAATCATCAACACCTTCACCAAGCCCAACATATTTGATTGGTATTCCCATTTCATGTCGGATTGCTAAAACAATACCACCTTTAGAAGTACCATCTAACTTAGTCAAAATGACTCCTGTTACATCAGTAGCTTCCTTAAAAGCCTTAGCTTGTGACATACCATTTTGACCAGTTGTGGCATCAATGACAAGTAATGTCTCATCAGGACAGCCAGGACAAGAAGCTTCAATTACTCTACGCATTTTAGCCAGTTCATTCATTAAATTGACCTTATTTTGTAAACGACCTGCTGTATCACATAAAAGTAAATCATAGCCCTCATTCTTAGCCTTCTTACAAGCATCAAAAATGACACTTGAAGGATCAGAGCCAGCTTCCTTAGCAACAATATCCACACCAACTCGCTCAGCCCAAATTGTTAATTGCTCAATAGCTCCAGCTCTGAAGGTATCACCAGCGGCTAATAACACCTTCTTACCTTGCTTTTTATAAAAGCTAGCAATCTTGGCAATTGAAGTTGTTTTGCCAACCCCATTAACTCCAACGAATAAAACTACTGACAAACCATCCTTTTTAAGATTTAAGTTAGCATTAACAATTTCACCATTTAAATAAATCTCAAACATTTTATCCATAATCATTTCTTGAAGTAATAGTGGATCAGAAATTTTTTTATTATAAACTTCCTCTTTCAATTCATCAATAAAATCGACTACCGTATCAACACCAATATCTGCCATAATAAAAACTTCTTCTAATTCATCAAATAGTTCATCATCTATTTTAGAACTTTTAGAAAGAATTTCTTTAAGGGTAGCTAAGGCACCTTCACGGGTCTTATGAAGACCTAATTTATACTTTTTGCTTTTTTCCTTATCTTTCTTTTTAAATAAGCCGAAAAAACCCATTTTAATTCAACTCCATATCTTTTAAAATTATACCATAATTACCTACTTCTTTCAAGAAAATAGCACTCATAAAAAAAGTAGGAAATCAATTACTAATAATTCCTACTCTTCATTATTATTTATTTAAGCTGTTAAATTCAGCCTCCGTTAAGATTTTCTTACAATGAGGATAGTTAGAACAGCCATAGAATACTTGCCCCTTGTTTTTACCACGGACAGCTACTCTTTTGACAATATGACCCTTACCACATTCTGGACAAATAACTACCGGCTCTTTAGCTTCAGTACAGTGGTTTGAGCAATATATGCCATCCTTACCCTTTAAAAGCATTGCCCCACAATTTGGACAAAGCTTACCAGTTGGTAAGTCATTATAAGTTGTTTTACATTTAGGATAATTATTACAAGCATAAAATTCATTACCCTTGTTGCGCCCGGTTTTAGCAATTCTTCTTACAATATGAGCCTTACCACAATTTGGACAAACAATACCTGTATCATAAACTGAATTATCTTCCTTATCCTCTTTTTCAACATAGTGACAAGTCGGATAATTACTACAAGAAATAAATTCACCAAACTGCGATTTTCTAATAACTAAAATATTGCCACATTCTGGACAAAGCTTGTCTGTGGGAATGGGATAGGTTGGCGTCATCTTCTGCATTGCTAAAGTAAATAATGGGGTAAAAGCATCATAAAAGCCACGAAGTTCCAAAAGTTTTTCCTTTTGACCACTAGCAATTTGATCAAGACTTTCTTCCATATCAGCAGTATAAGAAACATTGATAATTGCACTGAAAAATTCATCAAGCTTATCAACAGTTAAAATACCTTGCTCAGTCGGTACTAAAAACTTATGCTCTAAAGTGACATATTGTCGTTCCTTCAAAGTCGTAATTGTTTGCGCATAGGTAGAAGGTCGACCAATACCTAATTGTTCCATATCCTTAATTAAGGCAGCTTCAGTATAACGTGATTTAGGTTGCGTTTCTTTATTTAAAATTGTCACCTCTAAAGGATTGAAGCCTGCTCCTAAGGTAAAAGCTGGAAGCATTGAATTTTCATCCTCTGCTGACTTACCATAAACTTTTAAAAAACCATCAAATTCTAAGGTTTGACCAGTTATACTCCACAAAGAATCAGTATTCGTAAATTCAACTTTTGTTGAATTAAAAATAGCAGGTGCCATTAAGGAAGAAAGAGTACGATTATATATTAGTTTATAAAGTCGATATTCATCGGTTGTCAAATACTTTTTAACAGATTCAGGTGTTCGATAAATAGCCGTTGGTCTAATACCTTCATGAGCATCCTGCATATTCTTAGCATTTTTAATTTTAATCCTACCAAGATATTTTTGCCCATAATTATTAAGGATATATTCATTTGCTTCTTTCACAAAAACATCAGCTAAACGAGTTGAATCAGTACGCATATAGGTAATAAGACCCACTGTCTCAGTACCGATATTTTTACCTTCATATAAGCTTTGAGCTATTCGCATTGTTTGACTAGGTGAAAAGCCTAACTTATTAGAAGCTTCTTGTTGCATAGTTGAGGTAGTAAAGGTTGGATAACTACTACGACTAATAAGCTTATTTGCAATATTACTTACAATAAAACTCATTAAACGCGATTGCAAACTTTCTAAAATTTGCCGATCAGTAACGTGATTTTTACTATCAATCTTTTGACCATTAATCTCTTGAAGCTTAAGCTTAAACGTATTAAAGGTCGCTTCCATCTCATAATAGGCAGTTGGAACAAAGGCCTTAATTTCTTTTTCTAAGTCGACAATTAGTTTCAACACAACACTTTGTACACGACCAGCACTCTTTGAACCAATCTTTCTTTGAAGAAGCTTAGAAAGCTTAAAACCTAAAATTCGATCAATCATCCGCCGACATTCTTGGGAATCAACCATCTGCATATCAATTTTGTGAGGCTCTTCTAAAGCCTTTCTGACAGCTGTTTTAGTAATTTCATGAAATTCAATTCGATTTGAATCATTTAAATCTAAATTTAAAACATTAGCTAAATGATAAGCAATAGCCTCTCCTTCACGATCAGGGTCGGTTGCTAAGTAAACTTTTTTTCCTTTACAAGTATTTTGAAGAAACTTAATTAGCTCTTCTTTCTTTTTTATAATTTTATAATTAGGAGTAAAGTTGTTTTCAATATCAATACCTAAACCATCCTTACCACTAGTTGCTAAATCACAGATATGACCTTTTGAAGATAAGACTGTATAGCCTTTGCCTAAATAGGAGCTAATTGTCTTAGATTTACTTGGTGATTCAACTATAATAACATTGTCCAAGAAAATGCACCTTCTTTACAATTAAAAAGTTTATTTCAATTTTTCTTAATTGTCAACTACTAATTAAAAGATTTCTTCACCTCAGCCTTATTACTTTAAATCAAAAGATAATTGCTTTGAATAATATTTAGAAACAGGATAATAGCTTTTGCGATGAATTGGACATGGCCCATATTTCTCTAGAGCTTCAAAATGCTGCTTGGTACCATAACCCTTGTGCCTTCTAAAGCCATAATCAGGATACTTTACATCCATTTTCTCCATAAATTCATCCCTAGCCACCTTAGCTAAAATGCTTGCTGCAGCCACACTTGCACAACGAGCATCACCATGAATTATCGAATCATGAGGTATCGCAAGCTCACCTAAAGGCATGGCATCAATCAAAACATAATCAGGTTCCTTATCCAGACCTAAAATAGCCTCAAGCATTCCTTTTTTAGTAGCCTGATAGATATTTAAATTATCAATGATTTCTTCACTGATAAAAACTATTTTATAGCTAATAGCATTTTTAATAATTATCTTATATAATTCACGGCGTTTTTTAGCCGAAAGCTTTTTAGAATCATTTATACCATCAATTCTTAAAAATGGGGGCAGAATACAAGCTGCCACGACAACTGGTCCAGCAAGTGACCCACGACCAGCTTCATCAACTCCACAAATGAAACGATGTCCATCATCATATAATTTTTCTTCTACCTCATATAAATTAATCATTTGGTCGCTCATAGCTCATAACCCCTATTCTAGTACTTCTTAATTCGTTTAAAAACATTGTATTGACTCGATCAATATCAACAATGCCACCTTTCAGCAAAAAGCCTCTTTTTTTACCAATTTGATCTAAAATGTCTTGCGGATTAGTAAGTTTAATATCATAACGTGCCATAAGCTTATCAGGATAATAATTTAGCAAATATTCAATCGACTTTAAAACAATAGCATTAATATCTAAAATATCATCCTTAATACTTCCACACATTGCTAATTTAAGACCAACATCTTGGTCATCAAACTTAGGCCAAAGAATACCTGGTGTATCAAGTAAATACAAATCATCAGAGACCTTAATCCAACTTTGATGCTTTGTAACGCCAGGTCTATCACCAACATTAGTAGCCTTGCGTTTAGCTAAAGAATTAATAAGTGTCGATTTACCAACATTGGGAATTCCTAAAATCATAGCCTTAATGCTCTTGCTAGTAATGCCCTTTTTCTTTCTTTCTAAAAAAACATCTGCTAAGCATCTTTCAGCATATTTAATGACATCTTTTAAATGATAGCCTGTAATAGAATCAATATCTAAGGCAACTAGACCTTTAGTACGATAATAATCTATCCAACTCCTTGTTATGACAGGATCAGCCATACTACACTTGCATAATAAGACTAATCTTGGCTTATTTCCCACAATTTCATCAATCAAAGGATTGGTTGAGGAAAAAGGAATCCTAGCATCCTTTAATTCAATAACTAAATCAACGAGTTTGATTACCTCTAATATTTCTCTTTTCGCTTTAGCCATATGGCCTGGAAACCACTGTATTACTTGCATAAAAACCACCTATTTAAAGTCTGGTTCAGGATTGCCAATTTTATTAAAAGGGAAAAATCTAAACAAAACTTTACCAATTACTTCACTATTATCTATAAAGCCTATTGCTCGTGAATCATGACTAATGCTACGATTGTCCCCCATAACCAATAATTTGTCATCTGGAACAACGAAGCTATTTGTATTACTAACATTAATAGAATTAATAATTATATAATATTCGATTAAAGATATCTTTTCGACTTCTTGATTATTAACATATAAAATATTTGAACGATATTCAACAAAGTCGCCTTCCTTAGCCACAACTCTTTTAATATAAAATCTAGACTGACTATTCTCATTTGAAACATATTTAGCTGAATCAAAAACAATAACATCACCATCAGCTGGTGTATAACCAATATTCCATAATAAAACTCGATCACCATCAGAATAAGTATTTTCCATTGAAGAACCCGAAATATTACATGGTGTGATTAATATCATAATGATAAAAAACAAACAAACAAAGGTTGATAGAATAAAAATCACCATATCATAAATAGAATAAAAGCGATAAGAAAAACGTAATATTTCGATACTTGACATATCAATATTTGATTTGGCAATGATTGATGCCAAAGATATTACCAAGCAAAGTCCAATTGTGACACCTAAAATTGTATAATAAGTAACATGACCCAAAACAACCTCTGATGAAAAAATAGCATTAGAGGTTAAGGCAGCCAGTCTCATTATCCTTTCATTATTAACTAATGAAAAGATTAAAAGTACTAACAGCCCCATTGCTCTTAGTAAAGGATTATAAACTAATTTCTTGAAAACTAGCTCATTATTTTCATCAATGTACTCCTCATTGGCAATATTTAATTTTAAAGTTGCCTTCTCTTTCTTATTCATTCCTCATCATCCTTACAAAACGTCATCAAACATCTGTTTAAGCTGATAAGAGTCAACTAATATCTCACGTTTAGTACCGCTCCTTAATGAAACGATGTTTCGCTCTTCTAAAATCGATACTATTCTTGAAGCTCTGTTGAAGCCTAAATTAAACTTATTTTGAATGGAATTAATAGAACAAGTCCCAGTCTCAATACAATCTAAAGCAATCTGATAAATTAATTCTTCTGATTCTTGAATAGCCTCACGACCACCAACACCACCTGCTTGATGCTGAGCCTTCTTCTTTAAATCCTCATGCGTAAAAATAAAATCAGGTTCATAGCGTTCACAAATATATTCACAAACATTACCTATTTCTTCATCAGAAATATAGGCACCTTGAACACGCTCAGGTAAACCATTATTTTTAATTAACATATCACCACGACCAAGCAGACTCTCGGCACCCTGATCATCAATAATAATCCGGCTATCAGTATCTGTTGCAACTCTAAAGGCAATTCGACAAGTAATATTAGCCTTAATAGTACCATTAATAACATTAACTGTAGGTCGTTGAGTAGCTAATATAATATGTAAACCAGCCGCTCTAGCCTTTTGAGATAATCTAACAATCGCATCATTAGCTTCAACCCCACATTGCATAACAAGGTCATTAAATTCATCAACAACAATAACAATGAAAGGTAAATTTTCTAATTCAGGCTTTTCTTTCCGCTTTTTATTGTAATCTTCAATATTTCTTACACGGGTATTAGCTAAGATTTCATATCTTCTTTCCATTTCATCTACAGCCCATTTTAAAGCTTCAGTAGCAATAAGTGGATCATCAATGACTGGAGTAGCTAAATGTGGTAAATTGTTATAAAAAGCTAATTCTACTTTTTTAGGATCAACTAAAATTAATTTAAGCTGTTCTGGAGAATTCTTAATCAAAAGAGAAACCAATATAGTATTGATACATACTGATTTACCTGATTTTGTCGCCCCAGCAATTAAAGCATGTGGCATATCAATAATATTTTGAAATACTGGTGTACCATCAATATTTTTCCCCATTGCAACCAATAAATTCTTATTTGATGCAATATATTCATCAGTTAAGATATCGCCAAACTTTACAACATCGGTTGTATCATTAGGAACTTCAATACCAACTGTATTTTTACCAGGAATTGGGGCTTGAATACGTAAAGATAAGGTTGAAAGAGCCATTTGAATATTGTTATAAATGCTATTAACCTTTTTGACATTAACATTTTGGGCAAGCATTATCTCATAACGTGTAAAAGCAGGACCTTTAGTATAATTAATAACTTCACCCTCAATACCAAAAGCTTGAAGCGATTGATTAATAATTTCCTTTTTCTCTTCTAACCACGCTGGTAAGTCATCAGAAGCATCATCACTAGTTGGGAACAGCTTTTTATAAGGAATACTGTAGTCCTCATATTTTGACTTCTTTATTTCCGGTTTTGACTCTAAATTATTTGCCTCCAAATCAACTGAAGGAGCAGTTTCTTTTTCAACAGGTTCTTGGTCAATAGCAATATTATCATCACCATAAGCAAACTCATTAACCTTCACAACATCAGGCTCAGCATCAACCTTAAAATGTTCAAAAGAAGGTTGTACTTTCTGCTCAACATCACTCTTTAAATAGGAAGGAATTGTCTCTTGCTCTGGTTTTGGTAAATTATTATCAAATGTATTATATTCAAAAGAATCATCTGTCTCATCATCTAAAGAAAGCTTAATCTTAAAATCTTCATTCTCATCATAAATATCAACTGCTTTTTCTGCTACCTCTTCTTTAGCAATAGCAATATCTGGTTCGTTTTCTATAAAAGATTCAGTACCAACAAAAAATGAATTTAAAGTTTTATCTTCCTTAAAAGCCTTAGGAGCAGGTGCTGCTTTCTTTTTAGAATAATCAGACCCCCGCTTTTCTTCATCTGTTAATTGATTGTTAACAAAACTAAACTCATGATATTTAGTACCATATTTAGCAATTAATTCCTCATCAGAAATATGCTTTTTTTCCCTAATAAAATCGTAACGATTATCAACACTGACCTTATCACTATTATCAACATAATGCATACGATCAAGAATATTTGAACCATGAATTGGGGAAACAATATCACTCTTTTTAAAACCTGATTTTCCTTTTAATAGCCCTTCTAGCGGAAAGCTAATTTGGGGAATTGCAAACTTTTCATCCTCAATATCAATTTTTGTTATCCGGCGATTCTTTTTCATTCTACTACCTCCTCAACAACCTTCTTAATTGGGTTTGAAGTACAATAAGTAACATACTCTTCAAAATTAGAATTATAGCTTAGCATATAGCCACGAAGTCTTTGACTGCTGGATTGATGATTTAAATCTAAAGCCTCATCCATCTCCATAGCAGCATCCTTAATTGAATTAGTCATCTCTTCTATAAATTCATTACTACCTGTATCAATTTCAACCTCTTTGTTAAATACCTTTTTCGAATATATTTTATATGTCTCTTCACCTACAATTGAAATGACAGCCAAGCATATTTGATCAACTATAATATTTAAAAGACGATCAACAATTAATTTACGACCCCAATTTAAAGGATTTAGCACATTTAAAACATATTTAACTTTACTTAAATTTTGACTAATTGCCATAGTTGTTTGAAAAGCCTTCGACTCTTCAATTTCTTTTTTCTTAGTTGAAATATTAACAATCGTTGAAATCTTTAATTTTCTAAGCATTCTAATGCCACGATGATTTAATATCTCATCTACTCGACTGGAAATATAATCAGTAAGCATTGTCAATTCATTGATCGAAAGCTCTAAAAATGGATGATTGCTCTTAGGATAAAAGCGCACTGCAATACCATAAGCTAAATCTTTACAAAGATTGTAACAATAAGGAACTCGTGATAACTCACCACGTAACGTTTTATCCTTATAGGCTAACCGTGTATTAGCAACCATTGTTTTAACTTCGGCTGTTGTCAAATCATCATTAGTGGTTTTGGCAAAGAAATTCTTTGTTTTAATACTTGAGACAACAGCTAAGGCATATACTAACAAAAGGATAATAAATCCCATTAAAACACCTATCAAAAAGCTGATAATTGTTGAAAAATCAATTTCAAAAATCCATAATTTAAATAAAATTAAATTAAACACAACAATCACCACCTTTTGCAATATCACTTATTATTATATAATAATAAAAACAATTTTTAAAGTTTTCTTTGCAAAAAACTTTGCATTATGCGATAATTAGGCTAGGTGATATAGATGGAAATATATCTTGATTTAGAAAAAACTCTCTTAAACGATAAAAATCAGATTACCTCAACTAGTAAAAAACTATTAAACGAAATAGCTATCGCTAATAATATTACGATCCTATCAATGTCTCCCCTAAAGGAAATTTTAAAGCTCACAGCCTGGCCAAAATGTCGTTTAGTATCTGTTTTAGAAAATAAAGTCTTTTATTTAAACCAAATAGAAACCAGTTATCTAGATAATAAAATAATGAATAAAATTATCAATGATGAAGCAATCTATACTGCTTACACATTTAATGATGATACTATTATTTTTAAATATCAAGAAAGATTAAAAGAATTTTATCCAGGCAATTATTTTAGGCTAGCTAACCAAATTGATTTTTCATGTTCCTTTTTAATGCTAGTAATCAATAAAAAGGCCTTTGAACGCATCAAATTATTATTAAAGGATTTCTACTTAAATATTTTATTTGAGGATAGTCATCGAATCATAGCTAATGTCACTAAAACAAAGTCCACTAAGGAAGCATTTATTTGCCAATATAAAAAAGCTCCAGCCATTGGCGCTGGAGACTCTTTAAGTGATTATGATTTTATCAAACATTGTGAGTATCAAGTTGCAATGCAAAATGCAAGTCCTGAACTAATTAAATTATGTCAATATAAAACAGAATATGACAATAATCAGGATGGGGCTTTAAAAATGATTACTCATCTTCTAAAACACCAGCCATCCTAAGTAAATAGAGGGCATTTGTTTTATTACATTTTCCCTCTTTTATTTTGTAATCAAAATAAATTTTATCATCCTGATATTCCTCATCAAAATGATAATTTAAAATATTTGGTGCCTCACATAACTCAAAGTCATGAGTCGTAATGATAAAATTAGCTTTAGAAGCATTTAGTTTTTTAATTATCTTTAGTGAGGCAAAAATCCGATCCTTAGCATTAGTTCCTTTAAATATCTCATCAACTAAAACTAAAACAGGATTATTAGTATTAGAGGTTTCAACAATCTTCTTCATTCTTTTTATTTCAGCATAGAAAGTTGAAATACCTTCTTGAAGCATATCATTAGCTCGCAAAGAGGTTAAAACCGGAAAATTACCCGTTCTAAATTCTTTAGCACAAACCAGACCACAAGCATTAGCTAAAACCTGATTAATTCCAAGCATTCGCATAAATGTCGTTTTACCAGACATATTACTACCAGTCAAAATAATACCACCATTAAGCTCTAAGCTATTAGAAACACAATTTTTAACAAGGGGATGATAGCCCTCTTTTATAGTAAGATTACTACTATTTATAGGCAATGAATAGCACTCATTATCGACCCCGATTGTAGCCAAAGATAGCACTAATTCTAATTCAGCTATAGCTTCTAGGCTATCTTCAACTGATTCCATTTTTTTGGTAGCAAAATTGAAATAAATCGCTAAAAGATAATCAGCATATATTAAGCCATCAGCAATAATTGCAAAGATAATATTTTTCCGATAAGAAAGCATTTCAAAAAGCTTTTTAAACCTCATAAGATTAGGAAGCTGATTCTTAAGCTTAGCCTTAAGCTCATTATAATATGGATCGGCAATTGCAATTTTTTCTAAGGCTTTTACTAAAGCCAGATAGGAAGCAAAAAGGTTAGCATACTTAGTAGAATTTAAAGCATATACTTCATTATTACTAAATTTTCGAGCAATAATAAAATTTAGTGGAATAAAGAATAAAAGATAATAGAGCGGTAAAGCATTTAAAACTAATAAGACTGTTGTTATGACTAAAGCTAAATAGGATAAAGCCATTAAGCAAAGACCTAAATTACTGATTTTAATCTTCTTAGAAGTAATACCTAAAATTTCTTCATTCTTACATTCCTTTGCTTCAGCTGAGGAGCTAAAAATAGCAGCTTCTAAATGAAAATAGCTATTACTTTCAGCTAAGGCCTTAACACAATTACTAAACTTTTCTTCCTTCTTTATAGGATTAGTTAGCTGTTTAGCTAATTTTTCTTTACCTAAGCTACTTTTAGCAACACATAAATACTGATAAAGTGATCTAGGTCCTAATAAATCAAGATCTAAAGCCTTATAGTCATCATAATTAACATATTCTCTACCATCAGGTGTAAAACTACTATAGGTAAGATTACGTCTATTTTCATGTTTTTTAAGGACTAATTCAAGATTTCTTAAGCTCTTTAATTGCGTGTAATAGGGATTAGTTAAAACAATAAAAGCCCCAAGAACAACTAAAAAGATAATTGCTAAAAGCAAATAAAGAATATCTAAATTTAAGTTTAGGAAACAAATACTAAAAACGATGATTAAAATAGCTAAAATAAATCTAATAAGCGAAAAGCTCTTAATTTTTTTTAAGAGCTTTGTTGATTTAGCAATTATTAATTCTTTTTCTGTTAAAGGAAGCATCTAGTGCATATCTCCTTTCCCAAATTACTTTATAATAGGCTCAACATGCCAAATATCTTGATTGTATTGGCGCATCGTACGATCAGTTGTAAAGAAACCAGACTTAGCAACATTAGTAATCATCATCTTAGCCCACTTTTTTTGATCTTTGTATAATTCATTTATCTGTTCGTGAGCTTTTACATAAGAATCAAAATCTTTCAAAATGAAATAATTATCTTTATTAAGTAAATTATCTCGAATTTCCACAAATTCATCAGGCGCAACATTAGCAAAAAAGCCATCTGTCAATTGATCAAGAACTTGTTTTAGAGTTGGATTGTTATCATAGATATCTCTTGGATGATAGTCACCTTTGGCATATAAGTCAGTAACTTCCTTAGCATTCATACCAAAAATAACAATATTATCTTCCCCAACAAGTTCACTAATCTCCACATTAGCACCATCTAATGTACCACAAGTAATAGCTCCATTCATCATAAATTTCATATTACTTGTACCTGATGCTTCCTTTGAAGCTGTTGAAATTTGTTCAGAAACATTAGCAGCTGGAATAATTGTTTCAGCATAGGTAACATTATAGTTAACAACGAAGACAACCTTTAAATATTTATTAGTTTCAATATCATTATTTACTTTATCAGCAATTGTATTGATAAGCTTAATAATCTTCTTAGCAAACGCATAGCCAGGAGCACTCTTAGCCCCAAAAATGAAAGAATGTGGATAATAATTCTTCTTAAATTCAGGATCACTCTTCAAACGATTATAAAGATACATTACATGTAAAGCATTCATCAATTGTCGCTTATATTCATGAAGACGTTTAACTTGAATATCAAAAATGGAATTAGTATCAAGGGAAACACCTTGTGATTTATAAATCATATTAGCTAAAGCTTCCTTACGAGCACGCTTCATATCAATAAACTTAGCCTGTAAAACAGGATCATCAGCAAGTGGCAACAATTTTTCAAATAAATCAGGATTTTTAACCCAATCCTCACCACAATATTCATTTAAAATTGCCACTAATTCAGGATTGATATGTAAACACCAACGGCGATGAGTAATACCATTAGTCTTATTATTAAACTTACCAGGATAATAATCGTTGAATACTTTCATTTCAATATTCTTTAAAATTTCCGTATGAAGGGCGGCAACACCATTAACACTAAATGATCCAGCAATCGCCATATTTGCCATGTGAACAGTATTATCCTTAACAATAGCCATCTGGTAGGCTTGCTGAGAATTTTCACCATATTTTTGAGCTATTTCAATTAATAAACGGCGATTAATTTCTTCTGTAATTGTAAAAATACGTGGTAAAAGGCGTTTAAATATATGAACAGGCCACTTCTCTAAAGCCTCTGCCAAAATTGTGTGGTTTGTATAGGCACAGCAATTTTTAGTAATCCGCCAAGCCTCATCCCATTCAATTCGCTCTTCATCAACTAAGATACGCATCAATTCAGGAACAATTAAGGCCGGATGAGTATCATTAATATGAAAACAAACCTTCTTATCTAAATTACGACAGCTTTTAAAAATACCCTTATGTCTTATAATTGCTGATTTAACCCCAGCAGAAACAAAGAAATATTGCTGTTTAAGGCGTAAAACCTTACCCTCTTCTGTTTCATCATTTGGGTAAAGCATTGAAGAAATTTCTCTTAAATTCCGATGGTATTCGAAAGCATTATCAGGATAGATAGAGGCTGGTTCGGCACTCCACAAACGTAAAGTATTGACAATATGGTTACCATCACCAATGATAGGCACATCATAAGGTACAGCCTTAACCATTTCAGCATTACGATGATTAACGACTAAATGACCATTTTCAGTAGACATTTCAATATAGCCATAGAAAGGAATTTCAATAGCTTCATCATCCTTACGAATTTCCCAGACATTGACATCCTTTAACCAACGGTCTGGATGTTCAACCTGATAGCCATTTTTAATACCTTGCTCAAAGAAACCATAGCGATATCTAATACAATTACCATGCACAGGTAAACCAAGTGAGGCAACAGAGTCCATGAAACAAGCAGCAAGACGTCCTAAACCACCATTACCTAGACCAGCATCAGTCTCTTGATGCTCTACTTCATTTAAATCAATTCCCAGCTCATTAAAAGCTTGTTTTACAACAGGATAGACACCAGCATTCATTAAGTTATTAGTTATCATACGTCCCATAAGGAATTCCATAGAAAAATAATAAACCTGCCGAGCCTTTGCTTGCTTAGTTGCAGCAATCGTATCATGCCAATCCTTAGCAATATTCATTCTAAGCATTTCGCCTAAAACAACATATTGCTGATAACTAGTTGATTCATCAAAATCAACCGCATACTTATTTTCAACATTTTGAACAAATGCTTGTTTAAAGGTTTTTACATCCTTAAAATTTGGATAGTACATTATTATTAATCCTCCAATTTTTTTTACTAACCGATTATATCACAATTAAAAATACTTATTCAATAATTACCAAATGCGAAAACATTTTCATCACTTTACAAGTGGTTCTGTTTTAATTTTTTTAGCCTTTGGTTTAGGCTTTTTTTGAGCCTTTAAGATACTAATACCTAGTGGTGGAATCGTTAAAAAAATAACATTTTGCTCATTTTTCCAAGCCTCTGGACTACTCTTTAATGGGAAAGGGTTAATGCGGTTAGAACCACCATATATATCCTTATCACTATTTAAAACCTCAACATAGTCACAATCACTAGGAACACCAATCTTATAATTGTCATAGGTGTTAGGTGTACAGTTCATAACAATCAAATAATGGTCGTTAGGATCTCTTGCAAAGCGGGCATAAATATACAAAGATTGGTCAGCATTATCAGCATCAATATATCTAAAACCATCATAGCTATAATCTAATTCATATAAGCATTTTGAATTCTTATAAAGATTAGTTAAATCCTGCATATAATGGTAAGCAGAGTCATGACTAGGATATTTAAGTAAATGCCAATCTAATTCTTTATTAAAAGCCCATTCACTATATGGGGCAAGCTCATTACCCATAAATAACAGTTTCTTACCTGGATGAGTCATCATATAGCCCATTAAAAGTCGATAGTTGGCAAATTGTTGCCAATAATCACCTGGCATCTTATTTAGTAATGAGCCTTTCATATGGACAACCTCATCATGAGAAAATGGTAAAATAAATTGTTCATTATAAAAATACATCATACTGAAGGTTAATTGATTATGATGATATTTACGATAAATAGGGTCAAGTTTAAAATATTTAAGCGTATCATTCATCCAACCCATATCCCACTTGTAGTTAAAGCCAATACCACCAATATCCGTAGGTTTGGTAACATTAGGGAAGCTAGATGAATCCTCAGCCATAAATAAAACTCGATCATCCTTACCAAAAATTATATTAGATAATTCTCTTAAAAATGAACATGCTCCCTCATTGACACCTCGATTGACATTACCTAAATGATATAAAATATTGCTTACAGCATCGACTCTAAAGCCATCAACATGAAAATAATTCATAAAAAAGAGCGCATTGGAAAACAAGAAAGAACGGGTAATACCCTTACCTAAATCGAGATTTGCTGTACCCCATTCAACATTTTCTCTAATTGAAGGATCACCATAATCATATAAAGGTATGCCATCAAACATATATAGACCATGAGCATCCTTACAAATATGACCAGGTACCCAATCGATAATAACGCCAATACCATTTTGATGCAGCTGATCAACAAACCACATAAAATCTTTAGGAACCCCATAACGGGCCGTTACAGAGTAATATGATACCCCCTGATACCCCCAAGAAGCATCAAGTGGATGCTCATAAATTGGCATAATTTCAACATGAGTATAACCAAATTGCTTTAAATAAGGAATCAACATTGGAGCTATCTCATTAGCAGCATAAAAATCATTTTCCCCATCACCCTTACGCCGCCAGGAACCTAAATGTA
Source organism: uncultured Anaeroplasmataceae bacterium (assembly GCA_947589245.1). Lineage (GTDB taxonomy): Bacteria > Bacillota_I > Bacilli_A > Acholeplasmatales > Anaeroplasmataceae > Pelethenecus. The sequence goes on along the minus strand of CANQBD010000006.1, from coordinate 36,682 downwards.
ATTCATAGATTAAAACTGGCTGATCATAGGTCTTAGGATGCGTATACATCCATAAGGAATCATGCCATTCATAACCATCAATATCATAAACCTTTGAGTCAGTTGAAGGTCTTAAATCGGAATAAAATGCATAAGGATCGGCCTTATATTTAACTTCCCCAGACTTAGTTTCAAGATAATATTTATATCTTTGCCATTCAAAGTTACCTGTTAAATGAAGATACCAAATACCACATTGGTCAATAAGCTCCATCTTATCCTGACCTGGATTAAAAAAATTCCATTCACCTACAACAGCCACATATTTAGCATTTGGGGCATACAAACAAAATTCAACACCTATACACTTACCTTCTTCATCTTTTTCTAGGTGAGCTCCAAAAACTTTATAGCTTTCGAGGCTTTTACCTTGATCGAAAAAGTATAGGAAATTTGAATCAATCATGTCTCTTATCCTCAAAAAAAATCAACTCCTTCTATTATCATTTAAAAAACGATTCTTTATTATACCATTATAACCAAAAACACTATAAATTTCAACATTTAAACTAATCTAATCAAAATTAGAAAAAGAAAAATAGTTTTAATCTTGATTAAAAAGGCGCTAAAAAACGCCTTAAATTATTAGTTATTTTTCTCTAACTTCTTAATTCGTTCCTCTAATTCATTATTTTTTTCTTCTAACTCTAAAACTTCCTTAGAAAGAATTTGAACGATGATAGCTAAATCACGAAAATTGATAATATAGTTAGCACTAAAAATGCGTTTTTTAAAACGTTCATAGTTAGCCTTTTTAGGAATAACTAAAAAAGATACTAAACCCAAAATGAGAAATAATAAACCAATTCCAAGAAGGATGGCCCCACTCAAAAATTCATCTGAAACAAAATCTTGAGAAATTAACAATAAAATAAGGCCAACTAAAAGGAAAATAAAACCAATTGTACTAAAAACAATTAAAATGACCATTCGCATCGTTTTATAAATTTTTGTCCAATTTTCTTCATATATTTGCTTATTTCTGGCTTCATTATCGCTATTTAATTCATATTCATTATCAAAAAATTCCATTTGAAATTCCTCCCCTTAAAATCCCCATTTTATACATCTAATTTGGGAATATCCGGATAACCATGCCGATAAAAATATTCCTTCAGCTTTAAACTCTGATTAGGATGCTTAGCATATTGCTTAAGGCCCTTTTTATAAAGCCTATTAACACCTTCTTGAAAATCTTCATAAGCTATACTATCAGTAGCCTCAGCAATAATATTTTCTGGAAAAAGATGATTTTTAAGCTTAACTTTGATCATAAGTGGTCCATTACCTAATCTAGCCATACTACTAGCCAAATTAGTTGCCAAAGCTAAATCATTGATCAATCCCTTACTTTTAAGCTCAGTAACAATTTTATTGGCCATAGAGAAAGACAATTCCTTAGCTAAAAGATAATTGATGACCTCTTGTTCACTCTTATTAAAGCGAAACTGATAACGTAAAGCTTGGTTGTAATATCTTCTTTCCAAATCATATTCTAAAATTTCTAATTCATTTGGAATATCATTTCCTTCAAAAAGTTTATATTTTAAAACCGTTTCCTCAGCAACTATAAAGCTCTTATCCTCACATACTACTTCATATAATAAATTCTTTTTCTTTACTAATTTAGAGACCTTCATATTCACCAACTATTTCCCTTGTCGAAGTTACGAAGCAAAAGGCCTCTGGATCAACATTACTAATTAGTTCAGTTATGCGGTAAGCCTCATTCTTCTCCATTGTACAAATAACCATAACCTTATCAGCGCCTGTATAGCCACCCTTAACATCACATAAGGTTACACCACGACTAATGGTATCAAAAATAACTTGTTTAATCTCCTCAGCCTTAGTAGTGATGATATATGCTGTTCGACGAGGACGAGCATTTAAGACAATGTTATCGGTTATTAAAGACACAGCTAAAACACCAAAAATACCATAGATTGTTATTTCCAAATTAAAACTAAAGCTACCGATAAAAGAAAAACCCGAAATAAAAACAATAACCCAATCGGTCAAATACATTGTTTTAGAATAAGGAATATGCAAATATTTACTCATAATTTTCTGGATGACATCAAGTCCGCCGGTGCTACCATTATTCTTAAGGGCTACACCTAAACCAAGCCCTGATAAAACAGCCCCACAAATAAGCGCGACAATATAATAGCCCCCAGCTGAAACATTAGCTAAGAAATAATCAGCTTGACAGGTTCTTTCAAAAATAAAAACTACTAATGGACTAAATAAGGAAGCAAAAATAGTTTTAATAAAAAAATCCTTTCCCAACATTAAACCACCAATGATTAAAACTATGACATTAGCAATCCATAAAAAGATTGAACTTGTAAACCATGCACCTAATTGGGAATAATAAGGCTCTAAGATTATTGATAAGCCCATCATGCCACCCATAACAATTTTAGAAGGCTCAATAAAGAAATAAAAGGCAATATCTAAAAGGACTACACCTAAAGCTATATAACCATATTGAACAGCTTTTTGTTTAAATTCTACTTTACTCATTATTCTTCCCCGCCATCATTTTTAAATAAGCAAGCATGAAACCCTCAATATCACCATCCATAACAGCCGCAACATTAGCCATTTCAAAGCCAGTTCGATGATCTTTAACTAAAGTGTAAGGACAAAAAACATAGGAGCGAATTTGACTACCAAAATTGATCTCTAACTGAGTCCCCTTTAGCTTTTTCATTTCATCTTCTTGCTTCTTTATTTCTATTTCTAACAATTTAGATTTTAAAACCTTCATTGCTATTTCACGATTTTTTATTTGACTACGTTCATTTTGACACGTAACCACAATACCGGTTGGTTTATGGGTAATACGAACTGCTGAATCAGTAGTATTTACCGATTGACCACCAGCTCCTGAAGAATGATAAACATCAATTTTAATGTCCTCATCTTTAATATCAACAGCCGCTATACCATCAATTTGCGGAGCTACATCACACGATACAAAAGAGGTATGACGCCTTGCATTCGAATCAAAAGGTGAAATTCTAACTAAACGATGAACTCCTCTTTCACTTTTAAATAAACCATAGGCATATTGACCACTAATAGCCACTGTAACACTTTTGATGCCAGCTTCATCCCCAGCTTGATAATCTAAAACTTGAAATTTAAACCCCTTTAAACTACAAAAACGCATATACATTCGATAAAGCATATCAGCCCAATCCATTGATTCAGTGCCACCAGCTCCAGGATGCAGTTCTAAGATACAATTATAAAAATCATATTTCCCCGCTAACAAGGCTTTCTTCTCTAAAGCCTCTGTTGATGTCTTTAGCTGCATAACCATTTCTTCAAAAAGCTCCATTGCCTCAGGCGATTCTAAAGCCTCATCAACATATTTTTTAATATCAATATATTGCTTCATGACCTCATCATAGCTGTTTACAATCTCTTTTAAAGCATTTAATTCATTGATAGTAGCTTGAGCTTTTTCAGGGGATGCCCAAAAATCAACGGCAGTCGTTTTTTCCTCAAGCTCCTTTAGCATAGGAAGCCGTTTTTCAATATTTAAGGCCAGCTTTAAATCATTTAACTTGGTAGTATATTCAGTTAATAAACGATTAATTTCGTACTTTTCCAAAAAACTCACCCCTAAACAAAAGAAAAGGCTTAATTACAACAATATAATTAAGCCTCTAATAGCCATCTTTACTAGCCTTATTATAACTCATTTTTCCCAAAAATACTAGAGAAAAATAAAAAAAGACCTTATGGCCTTTTTTTACTAACATATGCTGTTTCATTAAGAGCCTTCGAAATTGCCTCTACAGCCTTAGCACATGGATTTTCTAATTTCTTATCACAATATTTACAGAAATCATAGGTACCACACATATCTTGATGTTTACGTTCACTTTCTAACCATTTATCAAAGTCAATCTTCTTTTGTTTATCATCCATAATATCCACCCACTCTTCCATATTCATTATAAATCACTTTTTTTATAAATGCTATATGAAAGCGTTTAACATAGGTCTTCAATTTTAGGAAATACACCCTTTTGAGCTCTAAAAAAAGCAGCTTTAGAGGCAAAATTGGCACAATCTTCTAAAGGTTGACCCTCTAAATAACATTTTATGAACGCAGCTAAATAAGTATCACCACAGCCCACAGTCGTAACAACATCACCATCGGAATTAGGAATATAAAGCAGCTCATCTTTAGTTTTAACTACTGAACCATTAGCTCCCAATGTATTTAAAACAATCTTGGCTCCAGATAACAAAATCGCAAAGGCTTTTTTACGATCCTCACTAATCATCATTAATTCATTTAAATTAGGTTTAACAATCAGTGGCTTAAAACTAATTAAATTCTTTAAAATATGACCCTCACAATCTAAGACAAATGGACACTTTAAATCAGTTAATAAATAGCGATAATGTTCTAAGCTACCACTGCCACTAACAATCAATAAATCACTTGGAAGTAAAGTATCTAAAATTTTCTTTACGAGCTTTATTTCTTTATCAGTTACCTCACTTAAAACATTGTATTCTAACTCATTGTCGCCCCCATAGACCTTTAAATTCAACCGAGTGTTTCTGCGACTTTTAACAATAAGCGGTTCAAAACCATTTTTTTTAAGACCATTTTTGATATATTTACCCGTAAAACCACCTAAAATAGTTATTGGTACAGATTCAACCTTAAGACCTTTTAAAGCCAAAGAAACATTGATACCCTTACCGCCAATTGCAAAACGTTGCCGTCCAACCTTAATAATTTCACCATTTCTTATTTGCTCATAGACATAACAATCAACAGCGGGATTAAGTGTTAATGTATAAATCATGTCATTTTACCTCCCTGTTTTTTATAATTATACAATTTTCTTTTAATTTTGCCAAATATATTATATAATAACGCTAAAAATAGGAGGTAACAGTGATGAAAATAGTGATAGCTAAGGAAGGTTCTACCTTTAGTGAAGAAGCTCTTGCTCTAAGTAATTGCTATCGACTTATTGCCGATAAAACTTATGAATATGAGTTTAAAATAATAAAAAATACAGCCATTATTAAAACAACTAATCTAACCTATATTGAAGCGGTTGTTGAAGAGTTTAGAAAAACCAATAAATACATAAATATATTTAAAACAATGGATGGCAATTTTTATAAAGAATATGACCCAATCCCTACTTTCAAGCTACCAATCAATATTATTCAGATTAGTAAGTTCTTTTTAAATCAAACAAAAATAGCTAATTTGGAAAAATATTTCAATCCCGAAGAATGCTATTTACCTGTCCAAATAATTGATGATGAATATGTCCTATTAGATGGTCATCATCGTCTATATACTGCCAAAGAAAACTATTTTAAAATGGTCAATGTCTACTTAGATGAAATTACTAATGACGCTATCTATGATATGGTGTATGTTGCTAAAGAAAAAAATTTAAAAAACATCAATGACGCCATAATTTTAGCTGATGAGGAATATAATTCCCTTTTTTAAAGCTTTTCTTCTTTATCCTTCCGACCCAAATAAATATCTAATTCTTTTTTCATCTCATCAGGTATTTCAGAATCAACAGGAAAAACTACACTATCAATCATCCGCTTCGCAAAGGTAATAATGAATTGAACAGTCTTTAAATAATTACCACGATCTAAGAAGTCAATAACATCCTTTCGACTATGGATTTCAGCTCCACCTCGAGGAGCTAACCTAGCAAAAGAAACAGCTGGAATACCACTATCCGCAAACGGAGTTGAATCAGATGAATAGACACCCTGCTTTGTCTCAATTGGAAAACCAACTTCTCTTCCTAAATATTTGATATATTCTGGTAAAGAAGTTTTACTAGTACAGCAAGCAATATCATGACCAATGACAACACCTGTCATATCCACATTGATATTTAATTTATAATTAGCTAGTTCATCCCGATGAGCCTCAGTATAAGCCTTAGAACCCAGTAAACCCATTTCCTCTGAGCCACACCAAATAAATTTAAGAGTTCGCTTAGGACGTTCAGCCGCAAAATAAGCTAAAATATCTAATATTGTTACGGAACCTGTCCCATTATCATAGGCACCTGTAGAAAAAAAGACAGAATCATAATGAGCTGTAAAACAAATAACTTCTTCTTTTTGGCAAGTTCCAAAGATTGTGGCGACAACATTTTGTGATGTTTTCTTAAATTCATCCTGTAATAAAGTTAATTTAACCTCCTTAGGATTAGATAAAATTAATTTTTCAGCATCCTGCATTCTAAGACAAACACCCGGTATTTTACCATTTATATAATGTCTTTCCCTCAAAGTCTGCTTTTCCAAATCACTACTAGCTAAATCATCATATAAGGAACCACTAGCACAGATAAAGCCGCTAGCTTTTTTTTCACATATTTCCTTATAAGTCTTAATCATCATCCGCGATGGAACAAAAACAATTTTTCCCTCTAATGATGCATAATATTTGAGCTGCTCATTTGATTCTAAAACAACAAGCTCACCAACTAAACCATCTGGAGCTGTTGAACCACTCATGCCCACACCTGTAACTTGATAAGTACCATCAATTGTTTCTAATGTTGCTTTTTTGATATCATAGCCATCAATCTCAAATTCCTCAAGATGAGCCTCAACACCATATTTATGGCATTCTGTTATAATCATATTAGCAACCTTAAGCTCAGCTTCACTGCCGCCAACTCTTTCAAAAGCTATTTTCTTTAAAAAATCAAAACCATGTAAATTTTCCATATTAATCCCTCATTTTTACTTATTAATCCTATTATACAATAATTTTGACTTTTTTTTCACAAAAAAAATACTAAATTCAACAATTAATTAATTTTTTTCTCTGCAAAAGCTCCTGCTGTGATAAACAGCTATTTTCTAAATCTAAATACACCTCATGATAGCGATAAAAAAATTTTAAATAATCAAAATGAGGATTGATTCGACGAAGTGGATAAGAAAAGGGATATAACAATTTATCTAAAATAAATTGACTAAACAATTCTTGCCTATGCCGGTATTGATTTAAATTAATAATAAAAAGATAAAGCAAGTTACATAAAATGAATAGATCAAAATGATAATAAATTCCTAAAATAAATACTAAAACATTTACACAAATGCTAAAAAAAATAGCTATATTTAAAACATAATAATAAGGAAAAAAATAAGAAAATATAGTCTTTAAAATATTAAAACCATCTAAAGGATAAATTGGGAGTAAATTGATAATTATTAAAATCAAACTAATTATTTTAAAATCATAATCATTGATTAACAAACAGCCCAGTAAATTAACAATTATTCCCCCACTATAGATTAATAAATCCTTCCAAAATTCCTGTTTAACCTTTTCTAATTTAAGCATAAAGCCAACAATTGATAACGAAACACTTTTAATTTTATACCTAAAAAGCCAAACTAAAAATAGATGGCCAAGCTCATGACATACTAAACAAACTATCAGCTTTAAAACATAAGCTTGCTTAGGCGAGAAAAAGACTAAAATAATAAGGAGCCAAAAAGAAAAATCAATTTTAAACTTTTTCATAATAAATTAATAATCTTTGACTTATCCGATTTAAATTATCTCCATCAATAACATAAAAATCAGCAGTAGTTCCTAAATCATTTAAAGAATTGACATATTGATAAAGATTCTTGCTTCTCTTAGTCAAATTGCTGATGGTGTATCTAGTATCAGTATCAATGACTTCAATAAACCCCTCATCAACACCTACAACCATCACATCGATAGGTAAACATACTTTGTCATCAAGTGGGAAAATATATAATCGATCATCAATTAACAAATAATCTCTAACGACTAAAGGTGTAGCTGCAACACTAGTCGAATTATCAAATAAACTACTAGCAAAAAATCTTGTTGTAGCAATAAAATTAAATTGATAATTTAAAACTGCTTTAACAGGACTTAGGAAAAAATAAGCAGCAATTACTCCTAACAAAAGAGAACCTTTAATTAGTACTTTTTTCATCTTCATCACCTAAAAAATTATATTCAAAAGCCCGATTTAAAAGACCATGTTCTAAAAAAGAATAATATCCTTCTTTCCCTATAATTAAATGATCGAAAAGATTTATCTCCATAGTTGTTAAAATTTTTTCAAGCTCATACGTAACAGCTAAATCTGCTTGGGAAGGATTTAATTCATTAGAAGGATGATTGTGAGCCAAAACTATGCCATAAGCCTTATTATCAAGACATTCATGAACAATGGTTTTAAGTGGTAGCTCTACATCAAAGCTATTAACTGAACTAAAAAGACTTTTTTTGATTGGCTTAAGCTTACAATCAAGATAAATTATTCCAATCACCTCCCTATCCTCAAGATAAAAGTCAGCATATAAATAATTATAAATTTGTTTAGCATTAGTCAGACTTTCTTTTTTCAAGTCTAAAATATGAGCTCTTCTGGCAAGCTCAAAACAAGCTAGCAGCTGACAGGCTTTAGCCCGTTTAATTCCAGTAATCATAATAAGCTTTTGATAAGATAAATCCTTTAATTCCTTTAAAGTATAATTTTTAGTTATTTTAAGGGCAATATCTAAAACATTTTCTTTTTTAGTACCACTACCAATCATAATAGCTAAAAGCTCAACATCACTTAAAGCATTTGCTCCTTTGGCAATTAATCTTTCTCTTGGCCGATCATTAAGTGTTAATTCCTTTAATTTCATTGTCTTCTCCTATTTTTTCTTTTCCCTTTATCTAAATAATTACTTAAAGAAGTCCAAAATTTGCAAAAAAAATCCTACAAACAATAAATTTGTAGGATCAATTATTAAAATACTGAATTTAGAATCTCGGCAATATTAGTTACAGGAACGATATCTAGAACTTCCCTTACTTCCTCTGGAATATCCTCAATGTCCCGTTCATTTTCCTTTGGAATAAAAATCTTTGTCAAACCACTACGATGAGCAGCTATTGATTTTTCTCTTAAGCCACCAATTGGTAAAACTTGACCTCTTAAAGTAATTTCACCAGTCATACCAATATGACAATCAACAGGCTTATGAGCCAAAGCCGAAACAATGGCAGTAGTTAAGGTTACACCAGCTGAAGGCCCATCCTTAGGAACGGCCCCTTCCGGAACATGAATATGAATATCATTCTTTTCAAAGAAGTCGGTTGCAATATTATAATCACTAGCATGACTTCTAACATAAGAATAAGCTGCCTGTGCTGATTCCTTCATCACATCACCAAGTTTACCGGTCAATTGGAACCCACCCTTACCAGGATAAGTTGTAACTTCAATATCTAGAGTGTCACCACCAAACTGAGTATAAGCTAGACCTGTAACAATACCAATCTGATCTTCCCCACGATTCTTATTGTTAGTAAAACGAATCTTACCTAAGTAATCAACTAAATTATCACAAGTAACATAAATCTTATCTACCTTATCAATTAAAATCTTTTTAACCGTTTTACGACAAATAGTAGCTATCATACGATTTAATTCCCGGACACCAGCTTCACGGGTATAATTTTGAATTATGGCATACATTGCATCCTCAGCAATAGCTAATTGCTTTTCATCTAGGCCATGCTCAGCAAGCTGTCTAGGTAAAAGATGTTTAAAGCCAATATTAAACTTTTCTATTTCCGTATAGCTAGATAACTCAATTATTTCCATACGATCTCTTAAAGGAGCAGGAATATTTGATAAATCATTAGCCGTTGTAATGAACATAACTTGGGATAAATCATAAGGCTCTTCTAGATAATTATCTGAAAAATACTTGTTTTGTTCAGGATCTAAAACCTCAAGCATTGCGGCGGCAGGATCACCACGATAATCAGCTGTCATTTTATCAATTTCATCAAGTAAGAACACCGGATTAATTGTTCCAGCATCCCGCATACCCTTTAAAATACGACCCGGCAAAGCCCCAATATAAGTACGGCGATGACCTCTAATCTCTGATTCATCTCTGACTCCACCTAAAGATTGCTTAACAAACTTACGGCCTAAAGCCTCACTAATTGACTTAGCTAAAGATGTTTTACCAACACCTGGAGGACCAGCAAAGCATAAAATCGTATTAGGATTACGACCGGTCATCATTTTAACCGCTAGATATTCAATAATTCGATCTTTGACTTTTTCCAAACCATAATGATTTTTATCTAAGCTGGCAGCTACCTGCTTTAAATCAGTTGTATCATCACTTTGTTTATACCAAGGTAGATTAATAATCCATTCAAGATAAGTTCTAATAACTCCCGACTCAGCCATTTGATTATTCGTATTAGCATACTTTTGAAGCTCAGATTTAGCCTTTTCATAAATATTTTGAGGTAAATGAGACTCTTCAATAGCCTTTCTTAATTCCTCAACATCTTCTTCTTGCCGAGCCTTATCACCTAATTCATTTTGGATGACCTTCATTTTTTCTCTTAGATAATATTCTTTCTGCGACTCATCAATTGATTTTCTAACATCATTATTTATTTTATTTTCAATCTCAACGATTTGCTTTTCATGTTCAATATCTTCTAAGATAAATTCAAGACGTTTTGAAGCATCTAATTCGATTAAATAACGAAATTTACTATTAGCCGGTGAATTTGTCTTTAAATTGAAAGCAACAACATCCGAAAATATAGCTGGATTACTACCATTTCTTAAAATCTTAGATACTTCTTCAGCACTCGTTAATAAATTAAGACCAGAATTAGCTATCGAACTAGTAATATTATTCATTAAAGCAGTCTCATTATCATCATTATGCATGATTGAGTAAAGCTTCTCATAAGCACATACAAAGTATGGATCATTTGAAGTAAAGCTCTCAACTTTGATACGATCAGCAATTTTAAATTTTACTTTATAATTTTTATTAGGTAATTTTAGTTTTAAAGTTATTTTAGCCAAAACCCCAATTTCTTCAACATCAGATTCTTTGACATCTGTCACATTAAAATCCTTTTGAATCAAAAGTAAAATGTTACCACCATACATCTTTTCAGCTGCATCTAAAGCTAGCACTGAATTGGCTCTACCTACCTCGATTCTAAATTCATTATTTGGTAGTGGAATAACGCCACGAACTGCGATAGCAGGTAAAACAAGCTTATTTTCTTCCATAATACCATCCTTTCAGTTAATTGAAAACAATTAACAATTTATACTATATACCATTTTTGGCACTTTTGCAAGATGTTTGCCAAAAATAATTATTTTTTTTAAAAAAAGGAAAGTCAAAACGACCTTCCCCTTCTTATTTTAACCAATTTTAAACTAATTTTGCATTAGAAATTAAGAAATCAACAACTTTTGTGTAGGCAATATCACTATAATACCTAGACACATTTTTTTGCATCATAGCTTCTTTAGTTGATTTAGCAGCCTCTGCATCCTTTAAAGCTTTAGCCTCTAATTCTTCTTTAGTTGGAGTTAAATTCTCAACCTCAATAATCTTAGAAACTACAACATTAAATAAAGCTTGACGCTTACCCTGTTTTTCCGTATCCTCATTAAACTTTTCTTTTGTAATATTCATTAGTGATAAGAATGTTTCAAAAGGTAAATTATACATCTTAGCTTGATTTTCATATTGAGCTCTAATTTGATTGATTCTTTCTTGTTCTAATGAAACAGGCATATCAACAACAGCATTATCTAAAATTTTATTGATAATTTCATCAGCTTGACGATCACGTTCAGATTGAGCCTTTGAAGCCTCTAATTCAGCTTTCTTGTTAGCCTTAAGCTCCGCTACGGTTTCAACACCCTTAATCTTTAAACCCTTAACATATTCATCAGTAAGCTCAGGATAAACCTTATTCTTAACCTCATGAACAGTCACTTTAAAGACAGCTGCCTTACCAGCTAATGACTTTTCACCATAATTTTCTGGGAAAGTTACATTGATATCCTTGACCTCTTCCGCCTTCATACCAATCATCTGGTCCTCAAAGCCAGGAATAAACTGACCAGAACCAATTTCTAATTCATAATTTTCAGCCTTGCCACCAGGAAATTCAACACCATCTACAGTACCAACAAAGTCAAAGTTAGCATAATCACCACTAGCAATTACCTGTTCAGCCTTAGGCTGCATTGAAGCATCATTGGATTGAAGCTGCTTGATAGCTTTAGTAACCTCTTCATCAGTTGCCTCAAGAACAGGTTTTGCACATTCAATACCCTTATATTGAGGTAAATTAACCTCAGGGTAAACATCAAAACTTAAAGAAACCTTAAATGGCTTACCCTGTTCAAGCTTTTCATTTCCTTCAAAGTTTGGTTCAAATGGTCCAACAATTTCCTTAGCAAGCTCTTTATCAGCATAAATTTCTTGAGCCTTAGCATTTAAAATCACATTTAAAGCTTCATCATATAAAGACTCTACCCCATAGTTCTTTTCATAAACAGAACGAGGAGCATGACCCTTTCTAAAGCCTTTAATTGTAACTTTAGCGTTGCAAACACCAAAGGCTTTATCTAAAGCAGTATTAAATTCTTCAGCCGTTACATCAAAAACAACTTTCTTCCGGCTATGTTCTAATTTTTCAACATTCATTTTATTACTACGTAGGTTAAACCTACCCTCCTAAAAAATATTTCTCTAATTTACGCTCAAACGCAACTATTATTATAACATTTATTCGCAAAATGTAAAGTAAAAACTAATTAATCAAAGGACTTCCTTACCTCATAAAGAGCTGAAGGTCTGTGTCCTCCATCATTTTTTACTAAATTCGTTTTAACAACTAAGTCCTTAATATTTCTTCTAAATACGGAATCAATAAGTTCTTTACCTAAAATTGCTTCATAGACAAGCTGTAATTCTTTTAATGTAAAGTACTTGGGCATGACATGAAAAACTAGCTTATTTAGATCCTGACTCCGTTTAAGATGATAAATACCCTCAGCAATCATTTTTAAATTATCAAAAGCTAAAAAATCATTTTCAACCTCTTCAAAAGAAACTTGATTAGATTTATCTAAATGCTTTTTAAGAACACAACTAAAGTTAGCCTGTTCGCCTTGAAAACTGATAGTCATAAACTCAGCTTCTTCCCTAATATTCAAAGTGAAAAAACAAGCATTATTTCTGAGGTTACCCTTTAAATTATTTTTATCTACTAGCCCTAAATATGCACAAGAAACTACCCGCGTTCTAATATCACGATCAACATCTGAAAAAGTCTTTAATTGTTCTAAATAAATATCATCTAAATTTGTTTCTGTTAAAAGGATTCTTTTGGCACAATCAAGCAAGGTCTCATCAAGTGATAAAAATCCACCAGGTAAGCACCATTTATTAACAAAGGGTGGATTTAATCTTTTAACTAACAAAACACTAAAGGCTTTTGTATTATTTTTACGATACTCTTTTTTTAAAATATCACTAATACTAAAAAGTACAATATCAGCTGTAATACTCATTTTTTCATAGGCATTACTATCATATTTCGCTAAAAATTCGGCATCACTTAAGATTTCACTAGGTTCTTCCTGATAATCAGGCTGAAAGAATTTCTTTTCCATGATGTAGTTATAAACTTTTTCATCTAAAAGCTCCTTAGCAGAGGCAAATTTTTTTTCAGCTAATAAATCTCTTATCTTAGTTGAAGAAATTTCTTTATACTCAATGTCTAAATCAAAAAAGATAAGATGATCTTGAAATTTTTGATATTTTTTTAAAAGTTCTTCTACATTTTGTTTTTCTCTTCTAATTACACAAAGATGATAATTGCTTAAAATATATTCTGATTTTTTCCATTTGTCAAAGCTTACTAAATTATCACTACCTAAAATAAAATAAATTGTATCATCCTTATAAACACTTTGAAGATAATCTAAACTCCGATAGGTATAAATTAAATTATTTTTAAACTCATAATCAGAAAAAGCAACTTTAGGATTATCCGCAAACATTATCTTTAACATTTTTAAACGCTCTTCACCCTTTAAAAGATCACTTTTACGATAATAATTTCCAGTTGGTAAAATAATAACTTTATCAAAAAATTTTTCTAAAAGCTTTTCAACAACTCTTTTATGCCCCAAATTACAAGGATTAAAAGAACCACCATAAATACCTATTTTCATAGAGCTTCAAGTTCCTTTAAATACATATCATAATAGGTATCTGAGCTCATTCTTAAATCACCTCTTGGAGAAAGAGCTATCGACCCAACCTTGATGCCATCAGGCATACAGCTACGCTTAAACTGTTGAGTGAAAAAACGCTTAATAAAAATCTCTAAAAATTTTTTAATTTCACTTTTTTCAAGTTCTTTAAAGGTCTCACAAGCTAGAAAATAGAGCTTACTAGGTCTAGCACCATAACGCATAAAATGATATAAAAAGAAATCCTGCAGCAAATAAGGCCCAACTGTCGCCTCACTCTTTTGAGCAATATTACCAGCAGCATCAAGAGGTAATAGCTCTGGTGAAATAGGCGTATCAAGGATATCAGCCAAAGTTTCCTTTAACACTTGATTTTCACTATCTGCCTTAATCTTTGCGATAAGGGTAGTTACTAATGTTTTAGGAATTGAAGCGTTAATGGCATAATTAGACATATGATCACCATTATAAGTATCCCAGCCTAACGCAATTTCTGATAAATCACCAGTTCCTACAACAATGCCACCAACCATATTAGCATAATCAAATAAAATTTGGGTCCTTTCTCTTGCTTGAGCATTTTCATAGGCTACATCATATTTATCTAAGGCATGACCAATATCCTGATAATGCTTTATACAAGCCTCTTTAATTCCTATTTCCTTATAGGTGGCTCCGGAGGTTATAATTAATTTCTTAGCATTTTCAAAGGTTCGATTGGAAGTACCAAAACCCGGCATTGTTATAGCAATCAAATCCTTAGGATCCATTTTTAAAAGCTTTATTACTCTTAAGGCAATCAAAAAGGCTAAGGTTGAATCAGCACCACCACTTATACCTATAACCATTTTCGTATTACCTAAAAACTTGATTCTTTTGGCTAGAGCGTAGGTTTGAATATTTAATATTTCTTCTAAAGAAGCATCATCATGGGCTAAAAAAGGCGTTTTACTATATTTTTTAACTAAGACATTGTTATTTTCATATAAATTGAAATAGGTATGTTTGAACTCAAAATTAAAATTAATTTGTTCATAACAACGATTTTTAATTCTATCATGGTTTAATCTTAAAACATCAATATCATAAAAAATTAAGTTTGATTCAAAAGAAAAACGCTCATTTTCAATTAAATCACCACAACCATCACAAATGATGCTGTGACCAGAAAACAAAAGATCAGTTGTTGATTCAGTAATGCCACTTGAAGCATATATATAAGCTAGTGAACCTTTA
Source organism: uncultured Anaeroplasmataceae bacterium (assembly GCA_947589245.1). Taxonomy (GTDB): domain Bacteria; phylum Bacillota_I; class Bacilli_A; order Acholeplasmatales; family Anaeroplasmataceae; genus Pelethenecus. The sequence goes on along the minus strand of CANQBD010000006.1, from coordinate 21,269 downwards.
CTAGCTGCAAGTCTAACTAAATCCTTACGATAATTAACTTTACCCACAATTTCATTACTACTAGAAAGATTGAAAATAAGATTAGCACCCATTAAAGATGTGAAATTACTTGGCGAATTGCTTTGCCACAAATCTTCACAAATATCAATGGCATAAGTAACAAAATCATAGCCTCTAGCATGGTAAAGTAGTAAATTAGAAACTACTACCTTTTCCCCTAAAAGCTCAAACTCATCAACCATTAAATTAGTAGCACTACTAAAATAGCGATATTCATAAAATTCTGAATAATTAGGAATAAAGGTTTTAGGAGTAACACCAATAATCTTTCCAGCATTAAAGCTAACGGCACAATTATATAATGAATTATTGATTATTAATGGCGCGCCAACTATATAAGTAATTTTTTTATCTAAACTATACTTTTTTAATTCTTCTAAGCCTTTTAAGGTTTGAGAAATTAATTCTTCTGTAAAAAACAAATCTTGGCAGGTATAACCGGTTAGGGAAAGCTCGGGAAAAACTAAAATTTCTACACCCTTACTGAGTGCTTCAGCAATTAATTTTTTAATTTCTTTAACATTATAAGTAACATCGGCAACATGAATTTTATTAACTGCCGCACCAACTCGAATATAACCATATTTTTTAAGCATAGTCTTTTCACCTCATTATTAATTATAGACTAATTTTATTATTTGTCAATTCTCTTATTATCATTCTGCTAAAAAGAAAAACTCGCTAACTAGCGAGTCTTCTATAATTCTTCTAATGTTTGTAAAAAATCCGTAAAATATTTTGGCAATTCTGAATCAAATTCCAACCACTCCCCAGTAGTAGGATGTTTAAAGCCAATCTGCTTGGCATGTAAAAACTGCCCATCACCAACACTCTTACGCCGGCCATAAACCTTATCGCCAACTAAAGGATGACCGATATAGGCCAAATGAACCCTTATTTGATGAGTCCGACCAGTTTCAAGCTCACAATCTAAAAGAGTATAGCCCTTATATCTTTTTAAGACTTTAAAATGAGTAATTGCTTCTTTGCCAAGCTTCGTTACAGCCATCTTCTTACGATCAACTGAATCTCGACCAATCGGAGCATTAATTTTCCCTCTATCTTCAACGATTGTGCCATAAACTAAAGCCTGATAATGACGTTTACAAGCATGGTCCTTAAGCTGCTGAGTTAACGAAAGAGAGGCCTTATCGTTTTTAGCAATCATCAATAACCCAGAAGTATCCTTATCTATGCGGTGAACTATGCCTGGTCTTACAACACCATTAATGGTTGCTAAATCCTCAAGCTCATATAACAAACCATTAACTAAAGTATTTTCATAATTACCAACAGCTGGATGAACAACCATTCCCTTTGGCTTATTAACGACAGCTACATCTGCATCTTCATAAACTATATCTAAATTTAAATTCTGCTCAATGACATCCAAGTTTTGCTTTTCTAAATCCTCAAATTCAATTTCATCACCCGTTTTAACAACTAAGGAAGCTTTACCAACCTTAGCATTAACTAAGACCTTACCCTCATTGATGCATTTAACAAGATGAGTGCGCGACTTATCAGGAAGGAGGCTAACTAAAGCTTTATCTAATCTATTATTATTTAAAGCTTCAGTAATAATAAATTTTTTCATTATTTTGCCCTCTTCTCTTGCAAAAAGATAATATCAATTGCTAAAAGGATAATTCCAATTACTAAACACGCATCAGCCACATTAAAAATTGGAAAGCTTGACTTAGTAATAGCTTGCCAAATAAAGTCTAAAGGCTTAAAAATAATCATATCGATAACACCTTCCCGAGCTTTAAAAACAGCCATTGCTCGATCAATAAAATTGCCATAGGTTCCCGCTAACATTAAGGTTATACTCAAAGAATAGCATTTTTTCCTCTTCCAGTTATTTTTGGTTATAAAGTAAACTAAAACACCAGAAGCAATAAGGCTAAGAAGTGCCAAAAACCAAGTAGCATTCGAAAAGGATGACCAAGCAGCTCCCTTATTATAAACTAGTGTCGTATCTAAAACATTGGGAACTAAGGTTACAGTTTGATTGATACTTAAATTTATTTCCGCTAAATATTTAGTTAATTGATCTAAGATTAATAAAACACCTAATATTATTAAAGTAATTACCATAACATCACCATTATAAAATAAATAAGACTAAAACTTGTATAAAACAAATGATTATAAAAATGATTAAAGCCTCCATACTATAAATAATTCCCATATTTTTGACCTGACCTTGAGTAAGAATTATATAGTAAAAAACTTTAGTCAAAAACAATAGAAAAAATAGACAAACAGCTAAACCCCTAATTATCCACGCAATATAATCAACAAAAATAAAGCAATTAATCAATAAGGTTATTGGTCCTAATAATAAAATAGTAGCTAAAGCAAGTCCAACAGCTAAAGCTATTAATGAATCCTTAAAAGGCTTATTTAGATTAGTAATCTCAGCTTTAACTTGCTTATAGCGTTCGGAAAATGACTTAGGCATTAGCTAACACCTCCAAAGCTTCATCTAAGGTACTAACCGCATACAATTGCATTTTTTCTTTATTCTTAAGCTTATTATAAGCTATTAAGGCCTCTTCATAATTAGCCTCTGGACATAAGAAAATATCCATCGCATCATCAAAGGCAGTATATATTTTTTGCTGGATACCACCAATAGCACCAACTGTTCCATCAGCAGCAATGGTTCCTGTACCAGCAATTTTATAGCCCTTAGTAATATCTTCTTCAATGAGTGCATTATAAAGGGCTAGAGTTTGTAATAATCCCCCAGATGGACCACCTACATTTGAAGGTTTAATCTTGTAGCTTGGAGCGGCAGAGTCGATATTATAAAAGGAATAACCAGCTACTCGCATATTATCAGAGGTTGCCTGAATCGCTAGTTCACTACTTCCTCTTTCAACATTTAATAGATCATTTTCCTGACGATTATTAAAGGCCTCACGGAAAGCATTAAAATCATCCTTAGCATAAAGACCATTAACACCAATAATTCGATCCCCAATTCTAAACTCCGAAGCAATGTCATAATAATAGATGACATAGGCATCAAATGAATAATCAATACTTATGGAGTTTGTGGTAAGTGAAGCTTTTCTATAAGCATTAATTAAGGCATACATAATACTTGCTTCATGCTGGATACGCCCCATTTGGCTAAGCTCAGAATCAGTGAAATGCAAGTAGTTTTCTGGAAGGTCTGCTACTTCTGAGGTTTTTCCCGCATCAAGCATTAAATTTTGTAAAATTGTGGAATGATCAAAACTAATGACATAAATAGTTGAAAATGAACCTTTTTGACTATAAGCATTATCAATTTCAACAAAATTCTCAACAATGGTCGTATCACCTTTTAAGGTTACAGTTTTATTAGTTCTAATTACCCCTAAAATAAATAGAGGAAAGCTAATAATAAAGGCAATGAGTATAGGTATCCAATACCGCTTAAAAAAATATTTCATTTTCTACTCACCACACTTTATAGTCACTTCGACAGGCACCATTTTCCGCATCTTAACCCCAGCTGCCTCAAACATCCTACGCGATGCTTTAAAGGATTCATCATCATGATATTTATCACAGCCATAAACAACTTCCTTAATTCCTGATTGAATAATTAGCTTTGCACATTCATTACAAGGAAATAAAGTCACATAAAGAGTAGCACCCTTTAATGATGAAGTTGAATTTAAAATAGCATTAGGCTCAGCATGAACAACATAAGGATATTTGGTATTCAAATAGTTGTCAGCCGTTTTTTGCCATGAAAATAACTCATCACTACAGCCATTAGGAAAGCCATTATAGCCAATCCCAACAATTCGCTTATCAGTGTTAACCAAACAGGCACCAACTTGAGTACTAGGGTCTTTACTACGCTTAGCTGAAAGGGCAGCTACACCCATAAAATATTCTTCCCAACTGATATGCATAGACTACCTCCTTATGGATTTAAACGATCAGGACCACGAAATAGGAACATTGCATCCTTAATACCTTGATCAAAAATCAACATAGTTATTCTATCAACCCCAATACCAAAGCCACCATGAGGCGGACAACCATATTTAAAGAAATCTAAATAGAACTCTACATCCTTGTCTAGACCTTTTTCTTTGGCTTGTTTTTTCAAAATTTCATAGCGATGTTCTCTTTGAGCACCAGTAGTGATTTCACAGCCCTTCCAAATCAAATCATAGCCACATGGTACCCCTTTTTCATCACGCATATGGTAAAAAGCTCGACAATCTTTAGAATAGCCTGTAACAAATAAGAACTCATGACCATATTTTTCTAAAGAATACCTTTGACATAATCTTTCACCCTCTGTAGTCAAATCACCCTTAACACTTTCATCAACTTTATAACCATACATCTTCTCTAAATCAGCATATAGATCATGTAAATCAATGCGAGGGAAAGGTAAAGTTGGAACAACTAAATCAAGACCAAAAACATCCTTGATAGCTTGGCCATATTTAGTACTAACTTGGGCTAAAGCATAGGTGAGCATTTCTTCTTCTAAATGCATAACATCTTCATAGGATTCAATATATGAAAACTCTAAATCAAAACCAGTAAATTCCGTTGCATGCTTTCTTGAAGCAAACTTTTCAGCTCTAAAAACCGGACCAGATTCAAAAATTCTTTCAAAACCACTAGCCATAGCCATTTGCTTATAGAACTGTGGTGATTGAGCTAAATAAGCATTACCTCCAAAATAGTCAACCTTAAAGACCCCAGCTCCTGATTCTGATTCAGCAGCTATCAGCTTAGGGGTATGAATTTCAATAAAATCACGCTCTAATAAAAATTCACGACATTTGGCAATAAAGTAAGACTGAACCTTAAACATTAAAGTATTCTTTTCCGTTCTTAAATCAATCCACCGATAATCAAGGCGCAAATCAATATTTGTCTCTTCCCCCTTAGGTGCTACAATTGGTGAAGGAGCTGCAATACTTTCAACCTTAATTGTATCAGGATACATTTCCATATGATTAAGCTTTACATATTCACTTTCTAAAACTAAACCCGTGGCAGATATGACACTATCAACAGTAATCGTATCTAAAATTGCATTCAATTCAGGATGTTTTTCTTTCTCAATAGTCAGTTGAAGCTTACCACTTACATCTCTTAAGACAATAAAGCACATTGCTTTCTTATTACGGATATTTTCCACAAAACCAGCAACATGATTAACTTCACCAAGTCTTAAATCTTTGATCATAACTCTACTCATTTTATTTTACCTCTTTTTCCTTACAGCTACTGCAAGCTGATTTACTATTTATTTTATTGATGATATATGGATAAACATCATATAAAGAAATTGTTTCTTGCTCATCAGTTTCATTATTTTTAATATTTATTTTAAAATCCTTAAGCTCATCATCACCTAAAATGCAAGTGAACATCGCCCTATTATTATCAGCAATTTTAAATTGAGCCTTAAGCGAATGACCAAGAAAGTCCATATCGGCATATAGCCCACCTAAACGGCAAATATTCATCTGAGCTAAGCTCGCCTTACGAGCATCTTCGCCTAAAGCAATAAAGAAAACATGCAAATAATCAGGTCTAGCAAGACTCTTACCACTAAGCTCACACGCAAGTAACAAGCGTTCTAAACCAAAAGCCATGCCTACACTAGGAGTTTGAGGACCACCTAAATCCTTGACCAAGTTATCATAGCGGCCACCACCTGCAATAACATTTTGAGCTCCAAATTCTAAAACATCAACCTTAAGTTCAAAAACTGTATGAGAATAATAATCAAGTCCTCTAACTAAATTATCATCAATTTCATAATCGATGTGCATGGCCTCTAAAGCTTTAATGACTTCAGCAAAATGCTGCTTTGAAGCCTCATTTAAATAGTCTTTTATTTTAGGAGCATTCAAAAAGAATGGCTTTTGATTATCAACTTTACAATCTAAAATTCTAAGTGGATTCTTTTCTAAACGATTTAAACAATCACTACATAGCTCTCCCTTATATTGCTCAAAATACTCAACTAAAACTTGGCGGTAATTAGCCCGTGATTCACTATCCCCAATACTATTTAATTTTACCTTGACCCCTTTTAAGCCTAAAGCCTTAATAACAGTAGCTCCTAAGGCAATAACTTCAGCATCTACAAGTGGTGAGGCTGAACCAAATACTTCAACACCAAATTGACTAAACTGTCTTGTCCGCCCTTTTTGAGGTCTTTCGTATCGAAACATCGGACCTAGATAAAAAAGTTTATTAATTGGATTATTGGCATATAATTTATTTTCAATAAATGCTCGTACTATTCCAGCAGTTCCTTCAGGTCTTAAAGTAATGTCACGATTTCCTCGATCCTTAAAATCATAAGTTTCCTTTGTAACCATATCAGAAGTATCACCTTCATCCCGATGAAAGACACCACTTGCCTCAAAAATCGGCGTTCTAATTTCTTTATAATTAAATATCTCACAAATTCTTCTAATTGTACTCTCAAGCTTTACCCAATTTTTGGCTTCACCAGGTAAAACATCATAAGTACCTTTGGGTTTATTAATCATTTTCTTACTTCCTTTCATATTCATAACGATATAGACTATAATACATAGCTATACATTCATGATTTTTTATTTTAATTAAAGATTGATACTCATAATGGTAACCACACTGAATAATAACCTGCTTTGAAGCTTGATTACCTAAGGTATGGCCAACTAATATCTTGTCTAATTCTAAAAGCTCAAAACCAATCCTAGTCATTTGCTTTAAACATAGCTTCATTATTCCTCTGTTCCAATAGCTACGATTTAAAATATAGCCTATTTCAGCCGTATTGATACCATCATAATAGGTATGAAAATCAATCATTCCAATCATCTTATAATCATTTTCCTTATCAACAATAGCATACCCAGCTGGTAACCCATTTAAAGGTCTTTTCAAAAATATTTCTTCAATACACCAAAGAGCCTCTCTTGGTTTAGTAAAAGGACCCCAATTCAAATGCTTAACAGTCTGTTCATCAGAACCAATCTCATAATAATCAAGATAATCTTCTTTAACTATTGTTCTAAGCTCATAACGACCTAAATTCACTACCGGTAAATCTGTTTTCAAGCTCTCACCCATCCAATCATTAAAAAAAGTCCTTAAAAAACTTTTAAGGACGTATAATCAACGCGGTGCCACCTTACTTCTAGTCAAAAACTAGCACTTTAATCCGTTAACGCCTCGGTACGACTTCTTTTAAAAGCTCTCAAAAGTGTCTTTCATTATCTAAGGTTTTAGATGCTTACACCAACCATCCTCGCTACAAAAACCACTAAGATAACTACTCTCTTCATCATCAATTTAATAATACTATCTTATTTTATCATTTATGATAAAAATTTTCAATATCAATTTAAACTATAAAATTTATCCCTAGCAAAAATAAACAAAAAGATGTCTATAAATACTAATTTATAGTATCTAGAGACATCTTAGTCCTTTAACCATTAATTTTATTATTTAAACATTGAAGAATTAATTTTAATATTATTATAGGCTTCATAAATATTGAACCCCTCATTCTTCCTTAATCGCAAATCACTGATAATTAAATCTCTTAAAACTAAATTACTATCCACATAATTGCCATCACGGTAGGCTGCAAAATAATTACCAAAATATACATAGTCAATTATAGCAATTTTATAAATTTCATCAGTAGCTATTTGTGAACCACGATCAGTATAGACAAATTCATAATCTTTATTTTTAGCATAGAACGTAGCTAAATCAGCACCACTTATCTCACAAATGATTAGATGATTATCAAAAGGTGACAAACCATAAACCTTATCAAAATCAAAATCACCAGCCTCTACACCATTTCTAAAAGCACCAGTATTACAGATAGCAGCATTTGTATCCGTTGCAGCCATCATTAGATTAGCAACATAATGATAAAGATTATCTGTTCTTGAACCAATATAATACCTATTAGTACAATAAACTTCTTCTAATGTATCTTTGTTAGCAGCATAGTAGTCATCAACAACCTTTTGAACCTCAGTATCATATTGTGAAGTTTGATCAATTGAGATATGTGACATTTTGGCTTTTGTCACAATTTTCTTTGTCACATTAAAAGTCAAATCAATGCGACCAAAGTCAGCCAATTTACCACTAGATTGAATGACAGGCATAGCTAGACCACCACTTCTACTAATTTGCCCATCTTGGCGAGTATGAGTATGACCATTGATTACCGCATCAACCAAATAACCAGAACCATATTTCAATTTAGCTATCTCTTGGTTTGGTTTGTAATCAGCAACTGATGAGGATTCCCCACCATGAATATTGACAACAACAATATCAGCACCAGCATCCTTAAGACTTTTGCCAATTTCATTAACACTGCTGGCTATTTCAGCAGGCTTAGCTTTAAATTCATAGCCAACTGTCATATTAGCATTTATCGAAGAATAAACATCGCCAATATAACTAATCAAACCAACCTTTACACTATCCTTTTCAACAATAAGTGAAGAAAAAACATTTTTATCATTAACAACTAGTGCACCATTTTTATAAACATTAGCATTTAATAAAGGAAAATTTGCCTCACCATTATTTAAATTTCCATCAAAATAAGCTAAATAGGTATCAAGACCCCAATCAAATTCATGATTGCCGATGCCTATCATATCAAAGCCCATCTCATTCATTGCCTCAATAACAACACGACCATAGGTAACTCTTGAAAGAGCAGTTTCTTGAAGCATATCACCATTAGCAATCAAAATAGTGTTATCGAGCTCATCCTCATTTCTAATTTTATTAACTAAATAACTAGCATTAGCTAAACCTTCCCTTTTATCTAAGGTTTGTTCAATATGACCATGAATATCATTCATCTGTAAAATGTTGACAGTCACAAATTCATCTGGAGCATCAGGTACTTCGTTTTCAGAAACAGAATTACAAGATGATAAACAAAATACTAATCCTAAAATACATAATATTTTTTTCATAAACTAAGACACAAGAGCTCTACTAGCCCTAAACTCCTCTTCTTCATTAATTTTTTCATCAATAATATCATAAAACAAGTTATCAACCCGCTCATTTTCTCGTTTAAATTGCACATCAATATTTAAAGCTTTCAAAGTTTTATTAATTGCTGAATATATTTGTCTGTTATTTATAACTACAGTTATTGGTAAACCATTTTTCTTAAAGCATCTATCCATGAAACCAAAAACATAATCCGTAATATGTTTGGGCTCACAGTCGATTATCTCAAAATTGTAAACATCTTTTTTTTCATAATAAGTTAATAAAATACTAGGAAAAGGCTCATCATCTTCCTTTTTTAAAGGTAAATAGCAATGAAGAAAATAACAAATATCATCAGTATAAACCGAATCTTCATACTCACTAACAATATCCTTATTAAGCGGTTTGGATTTAGGAAATACCTCAAAATTTACCAAATCAACATTCGCATATTTAGCCTCATATGAAAATTGTTTTGTATCATAAAACGCCATAACTAGCTTAAAATTTCGAAAATAACCTATAAGATCATTCTTTTCATTTTTTATTAAACTCAGCAAATAATAGAGATAATCAACAACTATTTCTAGATCCTTATTTGCTAAATAACTTAATCCATAGCCCTCTTTAAAAACATAAGGAATAAGATTGTTTTCATAAACTCTTACTTCATTCTCATGTAAATATTTTCTATCTTCTAAACTTAAATCAGCCTTCTTAACAATCGCCATTAAAATGGATTCTGAAAAAAAGTGGTTTACAGCAAAGCCTGTTTTAGAATTTAAAACATCATGAAAATAATTGATACCATTCATCCCAAAGAAAAATTGAATACCATATGTTTCATTTAAAATTTTTTCAGAAAAAACACTAATCCCACGACTCTTCTCATCAAGAAGAAAAAAAATATTGTGAGAATTAAATTTTTCAAAATAACCTGCTTTAAGCATCTTTAAAATGATGGCTTTAGCCTCTTTATAAAACCCAATATAACGCATTACAACAACCTTCTTCTATTTTTTTTGATATATGACAACTCTCTTAATCCCATATACCTTGTTTTTGACAATTTCTAAATCACTGTCATTTATTATATATTTACTATCCTTAGCTATTTCAAAAACAATTTGACCATTAGGGACAAGATGGGCTTCAACAAGCTTTAAAATCTCTTCAATATTATCTAATTTATAAGGAGGATCTAAAATAATTAAATCAAATTTAACATCATTATTTCTTAAAAAAATTTGATAATCTAAACTAGAAAAATGCACCTCATTAATAGCTAAATTAGAACAATTTTTCTTACAAACATCGATAGCAAGAGGATTAATATCATTTAGATAAATAGTCTTGATACCTCGTGAAAAGGCCTCAATTCCCATAGCCCCACTACCAGCAAATAAATCTAGAGCGATGCCACCAGCAAAATAAGGACCAATCATATTAAAAATTGCTTCCCTAACACTATCTTGAGTTTCTCTAGTGGTTTTTAAATTAGTCATCTCAAGTTTACGATGCCTTAAGAAACCAGCAATTACCCGCATATTTACTCCTCCTCATGTATACTAATTTTTTTATGAAGATAGAGTGAGCAATCACTCTTATTTTCTCTGATTAACTGAACTAATCTGTCTAAATTTTAAATTTTTGCCATTAAGCCTCTTATTACCAGAATTTTTTAAAAATTTAAACCCTTGTTCATTAATATCTACATAAGTAATATCTTCTTTAATGATGATTTTCCCAAAATGCTCACGATGAATCTTAAATTCATCATGGAAAAAATTAACTAACTGATTTGCCCCAACATGATCCTTCTTGCCAACATTCACACTGAAAGTAATGAATCTTTGCTTACTTTGTTGATCACCCTTAGATTTAGGAACAACTGAATCAATAGGAGCATATTCTCTCGCATTGATTTCTTTATTAAGCATTTCTAATAAACCAACTATCACAGCAGTTGGATCAGTCGTTTTCTTAGCAATTTGTCTTATAAGATTATCATATTCATGATTATTAACATTCAAATCAATAGCTTCAGCGATTTTTTCAAAAAGTCTCTTTTGAGCCTTTAATTTAATATCCTTTACCGAAGGTATATCTAAACGAGTGATTTTAACCTTCGTAAAACTTTCTAAATCTCTTACTCTGCTACTTTGTCTAGTTGTGGCTAAGCTGATAGCTACACCAGCCTTACCAGCTCGACCTGTTCGCCCAATTCGATGCACATATAGTTCATTTTCTAAAGGTAAATCAAAATTAATTACACCATCAATACCAGCTATATCAAGTCCCCGAGCAGCCACATCAGTCGCAATTAAAATCGCAGTTGAAGCAAGTCTAAAAGCCTGCATAACCTTATCCCGATTAGCCTGTTTTAAATCACCATGTAGGCCATCAGCTTTATAGTGATTCTCTTGTAAAAACAAAGTTAATTCATCAACCATCGCTTTAGTGTTAGCAAAAATCATAACACTATTAAATTGATAATAATCTAAAATTCGAATTAACAAATCCTTCTTTTGTTCTTTTTTAGCATAATAAATAAACTGCCCGATTTTATCTACCGTTAAACTCTTAGTTTCAATTTGAACCATCAGAGGATCAAGCATATATTGCTTAGCAAGATTTTTAATAAAAGGCGGTAAAGTAGCCGAAAATAAAGCTGTTTGCCGCTCTTTAGGCATACCTTCAAGAATAATTTTCATATCCTCTTGAAAGCCCATTTTAAGCATTTCATCTGCCTCATCTAAAACCAAATAACAAACATTTTTAAAACTAAGTGTCCCCCGATTTAAATGATCAATTATTCTTCCTGGAGTACCTATAACTACTTGAGGATGAGCCTTTAATTCCTTAAATTGTTTCTCATAAGAAGTACCACCATAAATAGTTACACATTTTAATTTAGTATAAGCTGCAACCTTAGCTATTTCCTTACTTACCTGTAAAGAAAGCTCTCTAGTTGGACACATTACTAAGGCTTGAACCTCTTTGCTTGTCAAATCAATCTTTTCAAGTAAGGGAATTGTATAGGCAAAGGTTTTACCTGTACCCGTTTGAGCTTGACCAATTACATCATTTCCCTTCAAAAGGAGCGGAATAGTCTTCCTCTGAATTGAGGTTGGAACAAAAATATTATTATCATCTAATGCGCGAATAATTGATTCACTAATCGCAAATTCAACAAATTCATTCATAAAATCTCTCCATTAATATTTATATTATAACAAAAAAAGATTCCTTTTTCTATTCTTTTGTAAATAAAAGAAAAAAGGTGGATTATTCCACCTTAGATTATAAAAGAGAGCCAGGAAGGTCGAGAAGACTTTTATCTTCTACTATTTGAATCCTCTCTTAGCAACATTTAGGGTTCTAAGTCCATAATGGTTAAGAACACATCACCTGTTTCCTCTTAGATTCGCTTTCTATTAATTTGAGCTTCGCGGTCATCTTCCTAGCAATTTAAATATAACATATTTTTAGCTTTTTGTAAAGTTTATCTAGCCATTTACGTATGACATAATTAGGGAAAAAATTGCACAGACAAATAATAATATTCCAACAACTATCATTAAATTATCACCCTTTGATTCACCACTATAATTTTTAAGTGAAATACGTGTCAAAAAAACAGCTATTATCCCAACCAAAAATAACGTGATAGGAATCGCAAAATGATATGAAAAATAGGATTGACTACCATTACTTTGCTCAACAAAATAAAGAACAGTTAAAGCTACTGCACAAATAAAAGCAATAAAAACAATTATTTTGAAGGCTAAATTCTTTTTACTATTTTGCATTTTTCCACCTCATTCTAAACTTATATTATCATAAATAATTTAATTATTCAAGAAAGCTAAAATCTTTTCCATAATAACATTATCTAATTCACCCATTAAATGATAATTAATATCTTTTCGAAATTCTTGAGCTTCCTCTTTTGTAAGACTATGTAACTTATTTAAAACTTGGGTAGTATATTCTATAGCCTTGCTGCTATAATCAGGATTATGCTTTTTACCATCAACTATTAAATAATTGATATTAGGATTAGTGATCTTTTTTTGTAAAAAGCCAGCATTGTACTTAAACTTTACTAAATTATCATCTAAAGAATGAATAATCAAAGTCTTAATTTGAGTTTTACTTAAAATCTTTTTAGTATTAGCAAGACTATATTTCCCACATTTAAAAAAGTCAATTAAAATAAAGTAAGGAATTAGAAAATAAAGTTTCTTAGGCAAAATGGACTTTAAAACTCTTCTAATACTTACAAAGCCAGACATACTAATAACCATTTTTAAATCTGGATGATATTTAGCTATTGAAGCTGCAGCAAAGCCACCCCATGAATGTCCCATAACTGCAATTTCATCAGCTTTATAAATTTGTTTTAAATATTTCAAAACCACATCTAAGCACCTAACACTGCTACCAAGTCCTAAAATATTTTTACCATCAGAAAGCTCAGTACCATAGTTGTCATAAGCATAAACTCTATAGCCGGCTTTAGCTAAAGCCTCTATCTCTTGTAAATAAGCTTTATGAGAGCCCCACATACCATGGGCAAAAACAATGACACCCTTATAATCTAAATTAGCATAATAATAGCAGTAGCCTCTTAAATATTCATCTTTTATGTTGACAACAAATTCAGTAGCTTCAAAACCAGCAAATTCATTTTGCTCATAATATTTAACGATACCATCTGGTTCCCATCTTTTGCCAAACAGCTTATAATGCATGAATCCGGCTATAAGAAAAAATAGGAATAAAATACCGACAATTATGCAAACAAAAATCAATATAATATCTAATAACATACTAATTACCTATTCATTTCATAAATATTAAGAAGTCCATTTAAAGTCAAATCTTTAAGCATTGTAATTTTATTTTTACAAAGTGGTACAATCAAACTACAAAGACCACCAGTGGCATAAACTGCAGCATTAGGACAATTCAATTCTTCCTTAATTCTTTCAATCATGCCATCGACCTGTGAAGCAGCCCCAAAGATAACTCCCGATTGAATACAAGTAATGGTTGAAGTACCAATAACCTTTTTAGGACAAACGAGCTCAACACTAGGAAGTAAAGCAGCATTGTTAACTAAAGCCTTCATAGAAACACTGATTCCAGGAGCGATACTTACCCCATAAAATATTTGATCCTTAGTATAAATATATTTTGTTGCCGTACCTAAATCAATGATGATAGATGGCTCACTAGAAATTCCCCTTAAACCAGCTACATCACAAATAAGATCTGACCCAACTGTTTTTGGATCATCAACCTTTAATTGAACACCCGTTTTAATACCAGGACCCATAATAATTGGTTCCTTACCAGAATATTTTCTTAAAGCCTTTCTTAAAGCCGAAGTTATTAGAGGCACAACTGAAGATATTATGACATCATCAATTTCATAATTTTTGAGTATAGGACTTATAAGATAATAATATTCATCAGATGTCTTATCAGTGAAAGATTTAAGACGACAAGAATCTACTACTTTTCCATCCTTCGCAAAACCAAATAAAATATTAGAATTTCCAACATCGACTAATAATACCATTTTTACCACCTGTACAAAAAGGAGGATTAATCCTCCTGATTTTTGATTTCTTCTTCTTTATAAATAGCTCCTATATTAAAACTAGTTCCAAGATTATAATTTCTTGAAATAACCCGCACAATATAGATGACTGTTGGGGATAAAATTACATTAATTGCAAATTCAATAAAGAAATTAAAACCTATCATTGTCACAAAAACAACTGTTAAAACATTTGTCGCTGAATCAGCTGCCATTGCTTGCATAGTAGGCAAGAAGAAAGTAAAACAACCAACTGCAAATAGTCCAGTGTTAACAATTGGAGCAGAAATTGTTGCTAACACAATCGCAAGTATTAAATTTACTCTCCATAAAACTTTAAAAATCCAGCCAGCAGCACAACCAGCAAGAGCCGTTTTAGCCAAGCATAAGACCACTGTTGCAAAAGGATTTATCGATAAAAATCCTTGAGTTGAAGGTGCTACAAGAATGATTGCACCAATAAGTGTTCCCAAGATAGTACCAGCAAGTGGGCCATATAAAATAGCTCCAATAACTAAGGGAATCAAAGTTAAATTCAAGCTGAATGTACCAATTTGAACGTAGTTTGCAATAAAGCCTAAAACTGCTGTTATAGCAGCTAAGCTGGCAATACCAACCATTCTTTGAATACTTTGTTTGTTTTTCATATCTAATTTTCCTTTCTTTTTAGGCCTCTTCTGAGGTCCCATAAGCAACTTAATTATAATACTTTAAAAAATATTTTGCAAGAAGAAACAAAATCACCTTAGCTAAACAAAAAAAATCTCCAAAATAACTTTGGAGAATAATAAATTAATTAACATGATCTGAATCCTTAGGCTCATCATCAATCATTGGAATGATTAATTTCTCATCAGCTGGGGCTTCTAAAGGCTCTTCAGCATTAGCCTCATCATTATCTTGTTCTTCCTTCTTGATTTCTCGATCCTTTACAATCTGATTACGATAACGCCCATAGCCTAAAGCACCAGTAACAATAAGACAAGTAGCACAAATTAAGGCAATAACTGCTAAAATAGTAGCCACAAGATTACTCTTTAGGTCATTGCAAGCACAAAGTACACAACAAATTAAAATTAAACCGATGTGCGTCCAAAACTTAATCTTATCTGTTTCTTCTTTAAATAAAACTGTACACATAAAATAGGAAGTAACTCTTGTAAAACAGAAAGCCGTAATTAAGAAACGATAATTTTCACTCACAAATTCAGTTAGTTTAGCATCCTCATTCTCATTTTTAGTAATAACTAAAACTGCGGCAAAAATTAATAAACCGGCTAAGACTAAATGAATTGCTATTTCAACTAAACATGTTAATCTAGCTTTCCCTGTTGTTAAGCTTCGTAGTAATGGTATAATTCTTATAATTGAGAAAATGCCAATCGTTAAACCTGTAACTATTAATACAACTAAAGTTGCCCAATCAGGACTAACAAGTAAAACTATAGCAAAAGCTATTAATAGAGCTGCTCCAATAATTTTAAGCCAAAAACTATATGTTTTAAATGGATTTTTCATAATACCCTCCTAATTTTTAATATCAAAGATATTATACACCCGTTTTAATCTCAGCACAAGGACAAAATATCTTCCATTATTTAATTTTTTGTGATATAATTTGACATATATTAGGAAGGAGGCTATAAACAATGAATTTTATTTTTATTTCGCCCGCATTTCCAACTAATTATTATAATTTTTGTGATCGCCTTAAGAAAAATGGTGTCACTGTTTTAGGTATTGGTGATACTCCTTACAATGAACTTAATCAAAAGGTTAAAGATTCTCTCACAGAATATTATAAAGTCAATTCCTTAGAATCTTATGATGAAGTATATCGGGCAGTAGCATTTTTTGCCTTTAAATATGGTAAAATTGATTATCTTGAATCAAATAATGAATATTGGCTTCGTCAAGATGCTAAACTTAGAACTGATTTTAATATTAATGGTGCTAAATTAGATGATGTTATCGCCTTTACTTCTAAATCCTTAATGAAAGATTATTATATAGAAGCGGGAGTTCCTGTAGCCAGATATGCTTTTTGTAAAAATTTTGAAGAGGATTTAAAATTTATTGAAAAAGTCGGTTATCCTGTTGTTGTTAAACCTAATGTTGGAGTAGGTGCTGCCGCAACATATAAAATCAAAAATGAACAAGATCTTAAGGAATTTTATAACCGGCATTTCCAAGTACCCTATATCATGGAAGAATTTATTGAAGGCAACATTGTTTCTCTAGATGGTATTTGTGATTCTAACAGTAACATTGTCTTTTGTGATAATGAGGTCTTCCCACCTTCAATTATGGATATCGTAAATGAAAATCTTGAAGTTAGTTTCTATGTTAACAAGGAAGTTCCCCTAGATTTATATGAAGCTGGCAGTAAAGTTTTAAAAGCCTTTAAAATTCATTCGCGATATTTCCATTTAGAATTCTTTAGATTAAGTAAAGATAAGCTAGGTCTAGGTAAAAAAGGTGATATCGTTGCTTTAGAGGTTAATATGCGACCACCTGGAGGCTTTGCTCCTGACTTAATCAATTATGGTCAATCTGTTGATACTTATCAAATCTATGCGGATATTATTTGCTATGATAAAATAGTTAATGTTAAGCTTGATTATCCTAAATACTACTGCTGCTATGTAGCAAGACGTGATCGTTTACAATATAAATATTCTTATGAGGTCATTAAAGCAATGTATCCTACCCAAATTATGATGCATGAAAGATTAAGTGAAACATTATCTGGGGCAATGGGAAATGAATTCTACGCTGGTAAATTTGAAAATTATGATGATTTAGTTAAATTTAACAACATAGTTCTTGAAAAAAAATAATAAATTAAACAATTTAAAAAAGACAAAATCCAAAAAAACAGATTTTGTCTTTTTTTTATAGATGAAAACCATTACCATATAACTACATTATTATCTTCATCATAAAACCAATAGTTACCATCTTCTTGAGGTTGAACTTCTGCATAATAATAAATTGTTGCCTTAGCTAAAGCCTCATTTTGCTCAGCAATAGTAATTAACTGCCAATCCTCATAATTACCTTTAAAATAGATATTTTCAATATGACTACAATCATTAAAAGCACCATTACCAATACTTAATATTTTGCCACCAAAAACGATGTTTTTCAAATTAAAACAACCAAAGAACGCCCATTCTCCAATGCTTTCGATGTTACCTCTTATTATAATGCTTTCTAAGTTTGGACAATTATTAAACGCATATTGTTCAATTATTCTTAAATCTTTACCAAAGGTTATAGTAGATAAACTACTACAACCTGAAAATGCATCCTCACCAACACTTTCAACTTCTTTTTCCACAATGAAATTAATTAAACCACTACAATTCCAAAATGCTTCACTAGCTATAATGCCAGCCTGACCAGTGATAGTTATCGATTCAATACTTCGACAATTACTAAAGGCCCACTTTTCAATATATTCGACATTGCCACCAAAGAAAACCCTTGTCAAACTACTACAAGTCGAAAATGCACTACCGCCAATGCTTCCAACATTACCACCAAAAGTTAACTCAGTCAAACTTGTACAGTGATAAAAGGCTGAATCCCCGATGCTTTCAATATTACCACCAATTGTCAGATTGGCAAGACTTAAACAACCATAAAATACATTCTCTACAATGCTATTAATATTACCATTAAAAGTAACACTAGCTAAATTGCTGCAACCCGAAAATGCCTTTTCACCAATACTTCCAATATTACCAGCAATAATAATACTTTCTAAGCTAGTACAATTATAAAAAGCATTACTATCAATATTGCCAACCTCAGCTCCAAAAACAATACTCCTTAAGCTCCTACAAGTCGAAAATGCTAAGGCTCCAATACTTTCAATATTACCATCAACTATAATGTTTTTCAGATTAACAAAATTAGAAAAAGCATAGGCCTCAATCTTTTCAACCTTACCCATAATTGTTAAAGTTTCTAAACTTATACAACCAGAAAATAAATTACCATTTACTTCATTTATATCACAACTAATTGTAACATTCTTAAGTTTATTACAATCAGCAAAAATCGAATCACCAATTGTCTCAATTATGCCATCAAAAATAATACTTTCCAAATTTTCACATTCAGCAAAGGAATTATTACCAATACTCAATAAATTACCACGATAAATAACTGATATTAGACTATCACAAGCATAAAAAGCCCTATCGCCAATTTCATTTATAGTATAATTAACATCTAAATATCTTATCACATTAGGAATAACTAAATCAGTTTCAAGACCCACATAATCCATAATGGCTGCAGTCTTAGTTTCTTCAGTAATATCTAAAATAAAATCCGAACCACTATAAGTAATATCTTTTGCAAATAATTCAATATCAAAATCAAAATCATAAATTAAAGTTGTACCACTACTATAAGTATTATCTCTAAAAAGCCATTCCTCTACATAATAATCACCAACAGTATCCATAAGATTAAATTCCGCTTTAAAAATAACACTTTCTGTACCTAATAATTTATCATTATAGTAGTAACTAATCAAATATTGATTAATTTCCCATACTGCCTCAATTGTAACATCTTCAGCAATCTGCCAAATACCTGTTTTAGCAATTTCCAAATCATCTTTTGTATATCTAATAAAACTATAACCAATCCGACTAATATCATATAGTTCATACGCACTATCATAAGTAACTAGTTGAGTATCTGAAACTAAAGTACCACCATTGGTAAGATAGGTTATCGTATAATTATTAGCCTGCCATTTAGCTTCGATAGTAACATTTTCAGCAAACTGCCAAATACCTGTTTTAGCAATTTCCAAACTATCTTTTGTATATCTAATAAAACTATAACCAATCCGACTAATATCATATAGTTCATACGCACTATCATAAGTAACTGTTTGAGTATCTAAAGCTAAAGTACCACCATTGGTAAGATAGGTTATCGTGTAGTTATTAGCCTGCCATTTAGCTTCGATAGTAACATTTTCAGCAATCTGCCAAATACCTGTTTTAGCTATTTCCAAACCATCTTTTGTATATCTAATAAAACTATAACCAATCCGACTTATGTCATATAGCTCATAAGCACTATCATAAGTAACTATTTGAGTATTTAAAGCTAAAGTACCACCATTGGTAAGATAGGTTATCGTATAGTTATTAGCTTCCCATTTAGCATATAGTGTAATATCACCAATACTTCCAGCGGGTATTGATTCTATTTTAGTATTATCAGCATACCACCCTTCAAAATGGTAGCCAATAATATCAGCAGCAGCATATAAAATGATTAAATCACTTTCATATGTGTAGGTTGTAACATTTTGGGGATTATTTTCAATTCCCTCCGGTAAGACATAATTAATATTGTAAATGAGTAAATCATAATTAATGTTACAAGTTAAATCAAAATAAATTGGTAATGAAAAATCAAAATCCCAAGTTGCCTTATAGCCTAGTCGATTAGGTATCTCAGGCACTGTTTCAAGAATGCTGCCACTTTTTATATTTATTGTTTCTTGATGATCTCCATAATTAAAAATTACTTTAATAAAAGAACCATCATCATAAATTATCATTTCAGCACTCATTGGTTCTGGAACAATGTAATTACCTGTAGTATCTATAAATTCAGCAATTACTTCATATTCACCAACATTAATTTGATCATTATTTATATACTCAACAATTACTCCTTCTGGAAGCTCGCCTGTGATAGCTAGTCGATGAATGTTTCCATCATAGATATAGGTCTTACTTTCAAAAGTTATCCAATCAATTTTCTTAGGTGTAATCTTTAATATGGCAGATAATTGTTTTGGCAAATTGTAGTTGCCTGTAGAATCCCTAAATTTAGCAATTACTTCATATTCACCAACATTAATTTGATCATTATTTTCATAAATAACTGTCACACCAGCTGGTAAAGTGCCCGAAATAGTTAAAGAGTGAACATGGCCATCATAGACAACCTCTTCACCTGTAAAGGAAATTTCACTTATTTCTTTTGGAAGAATCGTCAACTTGGCTTTCATGGGATTTGGCACTTTATATTTATTTGTTGAATCAATAAATGTAGCAGTAACCTCATATTCTCCAACATTAACCTGATTGTTATTAGTGTAATTGACTGATACTCCAAGTGGTAATGTTCCTGAAATGGCTAAAGAATGCTGGTTGCCATCATAAATAAAGCTTTGATTTTCAAAGGTTATCCCTGTTATTTCTTCAGTTGGCAAATCATTACTTGGTTCTTCATCTATAATTGTGCAGGCAGTCAAAGATAAAAGTATTACCATTATGAATATAGATAATGAAATGATTTTTTTCATATAAAATTACCTCAACAGACTGTAAATTCATATTAAAAACTAATTTGATGGCTTTTTTCAACCTATTTGTATGAAAATTATAGCATTTTAGATAATAAAATGCAAATTTTTAGACAATTTTCAAATATCATAAAAAATAAAAAAAAAGGGGCTGTTAAGAAACTAAAAAGTTTCTAACAGCTTCTTTTTTTATGTTTATAGGATCTACGAATAGATTCA
>CANQBD010000005.1 GCA_947589245.1 uncultured Anaeroplasmataceae bacterium | reverse complement strand
ACGAAGCAATTGCCTGTGAATGCGTTTGCCTTATTGAAAAATAATTATTAATAGTTTGAAAAAATGAAAATATAATAGTATAATTAAAATATAATTAGAAAGGAGATTAATTATGAACTTTGATAAGTGGTTTAACCAACAACCTACATTAGTAAAAGCAATTCTTTTAATTATTCCATTTGTTAACTGGATTGTTGAATTATTAATTAGATTATCTGTAATGTTAAGAACAAAGAGTGTAGTACATATTGTTGTATTCATTTTATTCTTAGTTCTTGGCTGGGGTTGGTTCTTAGGACTTTTAGACTTAATTTACTGCTTAGTTACAGGTCATTTATTCTTAGCAGAATAATTTTACAATTAAGGGGAATTGAAACCCCCTTTTTTGTTTTCTTCAAAACAACAAAAACAGGTAAAAAAATAAAAAATTGTCAAATTATTGTTTTTTCTATTTAATAGTTAAAATAAAAATGTTATAATAATACCATATAAGGAGGAAGAAAAAATGGAAAAATGGTTTGAAAGACAATCTCGCCTAGTGCAAATTTTATTATTACTTATTCCAGTTGTAAACTGGGTTGTAGAAGTTTTAGTACGTTGGAGTCATGCTTTAAATAAAGGGTCATTGGTTAAATATTTGTTAGCCATTTGTGTAACTTTTTTTGGTATTGTCGTAGGCTGGGTTGATGTAGTTTGGTGTCTATTATTTAAGCATTTAATCTTCTGTGACTAAAAAAAGTTAAAGAGCGTAGAGATACGCTTTTTTTCTTTTTAGGTTGCAATGCTATTATAATAAATGAGGGGGAATTAATAGAATGATAAAAGTTTTATTTGTTTGTCATGGGAATATCTGTCGTAGTCCAATGGCCGAATTTTTATTTAAGGATTATGTAAAAAAGAGAGGAAAAGAGAAAGAATTTTTTATTGAATCAGCTGCCACATCAGCAGAAGAGATTGGTAATTCTGTTCATTATGGTACGAAGAAGATTCTTAGTAAGCTTGGTATCGATTGTAGTACTAAACGAGCTAGGCAAATTAGAATAAGCGATTATGATGATTTTGATTATTTAATTGGAATGGATTATTATAATATTGTTAATCTTAAGAGATTTTTTAATGATGATAAGCATAAGATATATCAGTTATTAGAATTTACTCAAGAAAATAGAGATATTGAAGATCCTTGGTACACACACAATTTTGAATCTACATATCGTGACATTTCTAGGGGCTTAGATGCTTTCTATTGTTTCCTTATAGCTCATAAAGGAATTTAAACTATTTCGTGGTGAAATAGTTTTTTTTATAAAAAAAAGTTGACATAGTCCTTAAAATGAGTATAATAATATTAGTTAGTTATAACTAACTTTGGAAGGAGTAGCTATGGAAAATAAAATTTTTAAGATTGGTGAGATCTGCAAGCTTAGTGATTTAAAGGTTGGTCAAGCTGGATGCTTAATTTCATTTGATAATGAAAATAAAGCTTTACGTAGAAGACTTTTAGACATGGGTTTGACTAAAGGTGTCATCATTGATATTAAAATGATTAGTCCTCTTGGTGATCCTATTAGTATTGAGTTAAGAGGTTATCAGTTATGTATGCGTAAAGAGGACATGAGTAATGTAATAGTAAAAGTTACAAAGGATTATGTAGCAAAGGAAACAACAGAAAGGAGAAAAAGATATAATGGCTAAGCATTGTGCATTAGTAGGTAATCAAAACTCTGGTAAGACACTATTATTTAACGTTTTAACTGGTTTAAATCAAAAGGTTGGTAATTGGCCTGGCGTAACAGTTGAACGTAAGGATGGTATTATTAAGGGGACTGATGTTGAGATTACCGATTTACCAGGTATTTATTCTTTAAGTCCTTATACTTCTGAAGAGGAAGTTAGTAGACGTTTTGTTGTTGAAGAAAATCCTGATTTAATCATTAATATTATTGATTCAACTTCAATAGAAAGAGCATTATATTTAACAACTCAGCTTTTAGAATTAAATAAAAAGGTTTTAGTAGTTTTAAATATGGAAGATATTTTAGCTAAAAAAGGGTATAAGATTGATTCGAAAAAATTGAGTGAAAAATTAGGGACAACAGTTGTATCAATTTCTGCTTTGAAGAAAACAGGCATAGAAGATTTAATAAGTACAATTGCTGATAGTGATCGTTTAGTTAAAACTAATACAGAAAACATGATTTATCCAGCTGATGTTGAAGATCTAATTTCTTCAATCATTTTAAAATTAGATGATATTTCGGAAAAGCGTTTTGCAGCTGTTAAAATTATTGAGCGTGATAATAGGTATTATTCAAAATTCTATCGTGAAGAATTTGAGTCTAAGCTAGTGGCCTTAGAAAAAAAATATCAAACTGATACTGAACAATTAGTGGCATCTTTAAGATATAGTTATATTGAAGAAGTAAGAGATAAGACTATTGAAAAGAAAAATGTTGAATCAATTACAGACAAAGTGGATCGTATTTTATTAAATAAATGGTTATCTATTCCTATTTTCTTAATTGTTATGGTCTTAATTTATTTACTAAGTGTTGGTTTTGTTGGTGGAGCAACAGTTGGTGTTGTTGATATGCTATTCAATGGTGGCAATGAGATTGAATTCGCTGTACCATTTTATTCCTTTACTGTGGAAACAGGAGAGGTTATGGGGTTAGGTCCATGGTTGGCTGAATGCATTTTAAATGCTGGTGGTTCTGAATGGGCTGCTTCGCTAGTGGCTGATGGCGTTGTTGCCGGGGTTGGGGCAATCTTAAATTTTGTTCCTCAAATTGCGATTTTATTTTTATTAATTAGTTTACTTGAGACATGTGGTTATATGTCAAGAGTTACTTTCTTGTTTGATAGAGCCTTTAAAAAGTTAGGCATGAGTGGCAAATCTTTAATTCCTTTTATTGTCGGTACTGGTTGTAGTGTTCCGGCAATTATGAGTTCAAGAACTTTAGAGGATAATAATGAACATAACATGACTATTACCTTGACACCATTTATGCCATGTAGCGCTAAGTTACCCATTATAACTTGTTTCGTTTCTGGCATCTTTGCTCCCATGATGGGAGAAGGAAATACTTGGTTAATAACTTTCTTTATGTATATTTTAGCTATTGGGGTTATTATTTTAGCAGGTTTCCTACTAAATAAATTCTTTGTTAAAAATAAAAGCACAAGCTATATTACTGAATTACCAGAGTATCATGTTCCAAGTGCTAGCTATGTAGCCAAAGATGTTGGTGAGAAGACTTGGGCATTTATTAAGAGAGCTGGGACAATTATCTTTTTAGCTTCTGTTGTGATTTGGTTACTATTAAATTTAGATTATAAATTTACATTTACTGAGAATATTGAAGAAAGTATTTTGGCAAATATTGGTCGTTCAATTGCATGGGTTTTTGCCCCTATGCTAGGTATGGAATTTTCTTGGGGAGCTTCGGTTTCAGCTATTCAAGGTTTAGCAGCTAAAGAAATAGTTGTTTCTTCAATGGAAATTATTACAGCTGTTGAAGAAGGTGGCGACGTCTTTGCTGGTAATGGTTCATTCGCTTTCTTTAATGGTTGGTCTGCAATGGGCTATATGATTTTTACTTTATTTTCTGCTCCTTGTTTTGGTGCTATTGGTGCAATGCGGCGTGAACTTGGTTCAACAAGGGCTATGTGGAAAGCAATTTTATTCCAAACTGGTTTAGCTTGGGTATTAGCTTCTTTAGTTGGTATTTGGGGAGTATTTTGTTAAGAGGTGTTGTAAGATGAGTGGTGTAGATATTGCAGTTTTAATTATTGTTATATTATTAGTATTATTGGTTATCTTTTTCCGCTTTGTTCTTCCAAAATATATGAGTCGAAAATTACGAAAGAAGGGTAAAGAAGTAAGTGCTAGTTGTCCTAACTGTCAACATCACTAATTTAATAGTTATTAGTGTTATATTGCTTATTGCAATCTTCGTAATAATTCATTTAATAAGAGTCTATAAGAACAATCCTTGTGGAGATTGTGCAAGTGCTAAACAATGCCAGGCGTTTAGCAAAAAGAAAATTTTAAAAGCTTACAAGAGGGAATGTAAGCTTGAAAAAAAGAATGTAGCTTGAGAAGATGGTTCTCAAGCTTTTTCTTTAAAAAATTCCCATAAATTTCTTTTTTTAATAACAAATTATTTAGTAGAAAACTAAAAGTAATTGTTCTTAAATGGCGAATAATGTAGCAAATGAACCTAAAAATAATAACAGAGCATCTTTGCATATTTGAAATATTTTCAGCATAAAAATTTAGTGGTGATATTATGTTAGTTAAGCAAAGTGTTTTTGAAAAAAAAGGCTTAAAATTAAATGCCTTAGAAGTAGAGTTGAAGAATACTACCTTATTATTGTTAGAAGGGTATGGAGCGTTTTTTATGTGTGGAGCCTTAGATGTTCATATTTATCAGGATCGAGAAGTAGTGTGTGGTAAAGCAGTTAAGGTTAAAACACTAGATGAATTATTCAATGCTTCAATTTTCGATTTAAGTAATTATGCTAAGAGTTTAGGCTTGATTCCTGGTATGAAGGTTTATGAAGCATTTAAAAAGATATCTGAAACGGAGTAGTTTATTAATTGTTTTAGCCATACTTATTGGTTTGATTTCTCGATTTTCAATGAAATATTTTTCCCAAGCTGTTAGTACTTACACCAAGTCATTAATTATTGCTTACGCTAATGAGGTTATAGATCAAGGTGTGACAGAGGGGGTATTAGAGCTATTAGATGGTAAAAATATTTTAAATGAGGTTTATGATTCTAATGGTAAGGTTAGCTATGCTTATTTAGATGCTCAAACAATTAATTATTTAAGAAATAATATTTCACGTTATGTGGCTAATTGTATAGATGTGATTAATCGGGGTGAAAAATTTAAGAGTATAGAGCTTCCGCTTGGTTATTTTTTTGGGCGAAATTATTTTTTATCTAATGGCATTAAAATACCTGTTGATTTAGAGGTGATTGGTCACCAGGACATTCAAATTGAAAAGGTTGTTGAGAGCTATGGTTTAAACACAACTATTTTACAATTAAATTTAATTATCACCTTAAACGTTAGAACTGTTATTCCCCTTCAATCTGATGTCATCGAATCTCGTTCTAGTATTCCTATTGCCTTAGAAATTTTAAATAACGATATTCCATATTATTTAGGTGATATCTTTAAATAATTGTTGGTATTATTGTCAATTAGTGGTATAATATTAAAGGTGGTATTATGCTAATAGAAACGAAAAAAGGGCGATTTAAAGTTGATAGCAATTATCGTGACGCTTTTCGGCTTGAAGAATTTGAAGAAAAGTACATAGAAGAATGCTTTGATAAGTATTTATATATTGTTGGTGATTTAAGTTCTGGTATTTTACGTCTTAAAGGTTTTGATAATAATCCTAATAGTAAAAGCTATTTTGGCATTATTGATAGTTACTTAAAATTATCTTGTGCTATGGGCTGTCCTTATTTTGTTTTAAAAAGAATCCAATCTGACAAGGAATACCAAGAAGAATTAAGTAATCCAAGTAAGCCTAAGACTGATGGCTTTAAGATTAATTCTTTAGTTAAAGAATCATTTGATAAAGATAGTTTAATTTTAGAAACTTCAATTAAAGAAAATCCTAATATTGTTATAGATCCTCAAAAAATAAATGCTATTCCTAAAGGAGAACTAACTAGTGATTTAAAAGTTTTACTTGATTCAGATGGTTCTAATTCAAATAGTAAGAATGAAGTAAAACAGGAAGCATCACAAAGCTATGTTGCAAGCAGTCCTGGTTTTGTTCCTAATCAAAATCGTAATTTTAATTATCGTAATAATAGAAAGAATAAGAAGAAGTAATAATATGAGTACAAATGTTATTGAAGAAATTAAGAAAATATTAAATAAATTACGCCCTTATTTGAATTCTGAAGGTGGAGATTTAGAATTTATTGATTTTAAGGATGGTATAGTTTACATAAGAATGCTTGGAGCATGCGTTGATTGTGGTGCTTTAGATTCAACTTTAAAGGATGGCATTGAAGCATTATTAATCGAAAACGTACCAGAGGTTATTGAAGTACGAAATGTTGTAGGAGAAGAGATATAAATGTTTTTAGAAAGTAAAGGACCTAGTACAATTGAGGAGCTTTTAAAGGCTGTCAATTCAAGAGCATTACAAATAATCTGGCTTTGTATTATTTCAATGCTGTTATGTCAAATAACTAAATTTATTATTATTTCTATTCGCGAAAAGAAAGTTTGTTGGCATGTTTTACATACTACAGGGGGCTTTCCCAGTTCTCACTCGGCGATGTGTATGACACTTGTTACCTCACTATTTTTTTTCCAAATGCATGATTTGGGTGGTATTGAATGGTCGTTTGCTGTTGCTGTTATTTTTTCAATAGTTACTATTCATGATGCAATGGGAATTAGACTTGAGGCGTCAAAGCATGCTAAAATATTAAATAATTTAGCTGGTGAAATGCCATTAGAAGAAAGAAAATCTATCGGTTTTGGTAAAAAAGGTTTTTTAAAGGAACTTTTAGGTCATAAATTTGTGGAAGTTCTTGCTGGTATGATTTTTGGCTTTTTAATTGGTTTAATAGGCTATTTTATTCTTGTCAATGTTATGTATCAATAAAAAAATTAAGGATAATTAATTAAAAAATTGTCCTTTTTCTTTTGCTTGTAAACGCTTAACTTAAGTGATATAATTAAAACATGGAGGTTTTGTTATGGAAAAATTTTTAGAATTAGATATTTCTCAGACTAAATCATTTTTTACTGAAAAAGAGTATGAGAAAATTTCAAAGGAAATTATAGCTGCACATGAACTATTAAGAGCTAAAACAGGTGCCGGAAATGACTATTTGGGATGGTTAGATTTACCTGTTAATTATAATCGTGCAGAAGTTGAGCAAATTAAGGCTGCTGCTGAAAAAATCAAGAAGCAATCTGATGTTTTATTAGCTATTGGTATTGGTGGATCTTATCTAGGAGCTAGAGCGGCTATTGAAATGCTTAAGAAGTATTTTAATAATCCTGGAGTAGAGATTATTTTTGTTGGTAATCAAATTTCATCTACTTATGTTTCTGAATTGCTTGATTATTTAAAGGATAAGGATTTTTCAATTAATGTAATTTCCAAATCTGGTACTACAACAGAACCAGCAATTGCCTTTAGAATTTTTAAAGAATATATGGAAAAGCGTTATGGTAAAGCTGGTGCTAAGGATCGTATTTATGCAACAACCGACAAAGCAAGAGGTGCTTTAAAGACTTTATCTAACACTGAAGGCTACGAAACTTTTATTGTTCCTGATGATGTCGGTGGAAGATTTTCTGTTTTAACACCTGTTGGTTTATTACCTATTGCTGCAGCAGGTATTGATATTGATGAAATGTTAAAAGGTGCTTTAGATGCATATCATGTATATCAAGAAAAGAACGTTGAAAAGAATGATGGTTTAAAATATGCCTTAGTTCGTAATCTTCTTTATCGTAAAGGAAAGAAGATTGAGATGCTTATCAATTATGAACCAAGACTTCAATACTTTGCTGAATGGTGGAAGCAATTATATGGTGAATCCGAAGGTAAGGATGGCAAGGGTATTTGGATTACTTCAGCTTCTTTCTCTACAGACTTACACTCATTAGGTCAAATGATTCAAGAGGGTGAAAGAACTGTATTTGAAACAGTATTAAATGTTGTTAAGCCTGTAAGTGATATTGTTATTGAAGCTGATAAGGATAATTTAGATGGTCTAAATTTCTTGGCTGGTAAAACTGTGGATTATGTTAATAAAATGGCTATGACAGGCACTATGATTGCTCATGTTGATGGTGGTGTTCCAAACATTAGAGTCAACATTCCAAATATTTCAGCTTACAGCTTTGGTTATTTAGTTTATTTTTTTGAATTTGCTTGTGGTGTTTCAGCTTATACTTTAGGTGTTAATCCATTTAATCAACCAGGAGTTGAGGCTTATAAAAAGAATATGTTTGCTTTACTTGGCAAGCCAGGCTATGAGTCTTTAAAACAAGAATTAGAAGCAAAGTTAAATAAGTAAAAATTATAAGTGGAGGCAACTCCACTTTTTATTTGCAAATAATTCTATTTAATGGTAAAATTTCATTAGATAATTTGTCGAAAAAAATTATGAGGAAAATGGGTATGAGTGATTTTAAAAGAGTTGCAAATTTTGAAATAGTTTCTTTAAAAGAATATCAAAGTGCCTATAATGAAGCTGATGTTCTAGAAGTATATAAATCTTTAAAGCTACCAAGAAGAGCTACAAAAGGTTCAGCTGGTTATGATTTTTTTGCTCCATTTGATATTTCTTTAGCACCTAATCAAACGATTAAAATTCCAACAGGTATTCGGGTCAAAATTGCTGAAAATTATGTTTTGATGCTTTACCCTCGAAGTGGTTTAGGATTTAAATATCGTCTTCAATTAAATAATACAGTTGGGATTATTGATAGTGACTATTATAATTCCGATAATGAGGGTCATATTTTTGCCAAAATAACCAATGATTCAAATGAAAATAAGACTTTAACTATTAAAAAGGGTGAAGGTTTTATGCAAGGCATTTTTGTCGAATTTGGGCTAACTTTTTCTGATGATGTTGAAGATATTAGAAATGGTGGCTTTGGTTCGACAACAAAATGACACAGATTGACTAATTATGTAAAATAAAGTATAATTAGACATAATTTAAAGGAGAATAACTATGGAACAAAAAGAAGAAGGAATTTCATTAGGTGAAATTTTCCATGTAATGTTTATTAAAAAATGGCTTTTATTAGGGATAACTGTTTTTGTCATGATTATAGGAGTTATTTTAGTTGAATTAATTTATAATCCTAGTCATGAAATGTACACTATTGAGTATGAATTAGATTTTTTAGGTTATGAATCAGCAAAATATCCAGATGGTAAAAGTGTCAATTATTCAGATTTTATTTCTTTAGCCAATCTTCAAGCAGTTAAAAGTTCAAAAACTGATTATGAATCAATTGATGTTGAAAAAATTGCTAATGAAAATGATATATCTATCAATCAAGAAGTAGAATCTTTAAATAATTCTATAATATCAAGAAAATATACAATAGTTGTGCCTCAAAAATATTTTTCATCAACTGGTCAAGCTAAAGAATTTTTAGAAGATTTGGCTAAACAGCCTATTGAATATGTAATTAAAGTTGGTCAAACTTTAAGTTATGATTTTTATCTTCTTTTAGCAACTAATGCTTCTGACTATGTTACTCAGATTAATAATTTAGTACTTCAAAGAGATTTATTAATTGATGGCTATCAAAGTCTTATTGATGCCTATGGTAATGGTTTTACAGTCAATGGTCAAACGTTAAGTCAAGTTTATGTTGAATTAACTCAATATTTTAATGATAATCGAATTGAAACTTTACCTATTGAAGTAAAACAAAATGGTTATTTAAAGGAAGGCTCTGACTTTATTGAAAGTGTTCATCGGCAAAAGGAAGAATTACTACTAGAAAAACAATTAAATGAGGCTAAGATTCAAGGTCTTGAAGACCGCATTAGAAGTATTATGGATATACTTAATGGTACTTCAGGGCAAACTTTTATTGAGTCTATCAGCCCAATTATTGAACAAATCACCACCCTTTCAACTCGTAATGATGAAATAGATCATATTATTAGTGATGAATATGATCACTTTATTGAAAATTATGAAAATGGTGACAAAGAAAAAAATAAGCAATTTGATGATAAAATTAATCAATATATTGCTAAGATAGCTGGCTTTACCAAAACTTATTCTGCATTTAGAAACGAAATTTATAATGAATATTCATATGTTGTTTATTCAAATAGTTCTGTAATTACTGGTTCTGGTGGTATAAATTTAATTATTGGTGTTATTGGTAGTTTGGTTTTAGGTTTCATTGTTGGCTGCTGTGTTAATCTAATTATTGATTTGCCTTCTTATTTAAAAGATAAAAAAGCTTTTAGTTCACAGTCTAAAAAAGACAATGAAGAAGAAACAAAAGAATAAAAATTAAGGTGGTCAATTGACCACTTTTATTTTATATTATATAATCAAAATGGAGTGTGATGACAGATGGATTTTAAAATTGAAAAACCTAATTTTCGCAATGCTTGTTATAGTATTTTAGATTATGGTGCTAAATCTGAATTGGATTTTAATAATCGTGAGGCTATTCAAAAGGCTATTGATACTTGCAGTCAAAATGGTGGTGGTAGTGTCATTGTTCCTAACGGCTATTTTTTAACAGGTCCTATTCAGTTAAAGAGTGATGTTAATCTTCATTTAGAAGATAATGCTTTTTTACAATTCACTAAATCTAAAGAAGAATATCCTTTAATTTGGACTGATTATGAAGGTCAAAGACGTATTAGAGCAACATCGCCAATTTCGGCTAGAAATCAAAGTAATATTGCTATTACAGGTCATGGTGTAATTGATGGTAATGGTTTTTTGTGGCGAGGAATTAAAAAATTTAAATTGACTGAAAAAGAGTGGTCTAGATGCTTAAAGCTAAGTCCTTATGTAAAGGAGACTAAAGAAGGTGGTATTTGGTATCCAACTAAAACTATTTATGAAGGTGTTTTAAAGGGTGAACCAGATTATAATGATCCAAAGGCTTTAGAGATAGCTAGTCAAAATTATGATTTATATCGACCTGTGTTATTATCCTTAGTTAATTGTGATAAGATTTTAATAGAAGACATTACAATCCAAAATTCACCAGCTTGGAATATTCATCCTTGGTTTTGTACGAACTTCACTTTGAAAAATGCTAAGGTTAGAAATAAATTTTCTGCCCAAAATGGTGATGGTTTAGATTTAGAATCTTGTCAAAACTGTGAAATTGTTGGGACTATTTTTGAAGTTGGTGATGATGGAATTTGTCTTAAATCAGGCAAAAATGCTTTAGCTCGTAAAACGACTGGTCCATGTAAAAATGTTTGGATTCATGACTGTAAGGTTTTTGATGCTCATGGTGGCTTTGTTGTTGGTAGTGAGATGAGTCGGGGTGTTAAAAATATTTTAGTCGAGGACTCGACATTTATTGGAACGGATATTGGTATAAGATTTAAATCAGCCATTGGTCGTGGTGGGGTTGTTAAGGATATTACAATTAGAAATATTTTAATGTCTAATATTTTAGAAGAGGCTTGCATCTTTACAATGGGCTATGTTTTACGTAATCTAGAAACGGAAGCTACTGATGAGATGTCTTCAACTATTAAAGAGGATATACCAGAATTTAAAGATATTCTTTTAGAAAATATTAATTGTAATGGAGCCAAGATAGCTGTTAGAATTAATGGTTTAAAGGAATTACCTATTCATGATCTCACTTTTAAAAATGTTAATATTAAGGCCGATGAGGCTTTAGATTTAAGTTTATGTAAAGATATAAGATTTGAAAATGTAACTATTACAACAAAGAAGGAAAAGGTTACATATAAGAATGAGGTTTTAAATGGCTAATGAAAAATGTTATTGATCAAATTTTGGATGAGAATAATAATGAATTAATTTCATTAAAAGGAACTAATGGTGAAATATTTAAATTTGAACAAGTGGCATTAATTCCAATTGCTGATGATTTATTTACGATTCTTCATCCGCTTGCTAAGGATGTCTTACCTGATGATGTTTTAGTTTTTAGAATTGTTAGAAAGAATAATGAAGCTGAACTTGTTTTAGAAGAAAATGAAGATTTAATTAATGAAATCTTTGCTGAGTATTATTCTTTGTATTCTAAGCATAAAAAATAGCTTTAAAAAGGGCTTGCAATAGCAAAGGTTTTATGATAGAATTAAAAAGCTGTTAATAAAAACAGTAAAGCACAATGCTCCGCTGGCAATAGGGATTTATAATGGCTATGAGCTTTGGTGGATAAGGAGTTGAGATTTATGGCAAACGCAAAGGGCCAAGCTTTAATTAATGAGATTACTGCTCAATATTTAAAGGAAAGACCTGATTTCCGTCCTGGTGATAGCGTAAAGGTTTACGTAAAAATCATTGAAGGCGAAACTCATCGTATTCAGGTTTTTGAGGGTTTAGTTATTAAGCGTCAAGGTGGTGGCATTTCTGAAACTTTTACAGTTAGAAAGATGTCATACGGAATTGGTGTAGAACGTACATTCCCTGTTCATACACCTAATATCGACCATATTGAAGTTACTAGAAAAGGTAAAGTACGTCGTGCTAAACTTAACTATATTCGTAACTTATCAGCTAAGGCTGCGCGTATTAAGGAACGTCGATAATTTAAAAAGGTCAATCCACATGGGTTGACCTTTTTTATTTAAAATTGTTTCTTTTCATTGCTGCCTCATAAGCAAGAATAGAGGCTGCTACTCCAACATTTAAGCTATTATTAAAACCATTCATCGGGATAAATACTTTCTTATGAGGATTGTTGTACCATTGAGGGTTAATACCAAAACGCTCATTACCAACTACTAAAGCGATTTTTCCTTGATAATTATATTCTTGATAATTAAAACCAAGTTCTGGTTCTCCTAAATAAATATCATAGTTGTTTGCCAGAAGGTAGCTTAATGCATCATCGTAGGTTGTTGAAATGGTTGGAATAATTAAATTAGTACCTCTAGAGGCAGCTAACAATTTAGAATTATTAGGTTTACTGATTGGATCTACTAAAATGACACCAGTGGCTTTACAAGCATCTAAGGTTCGATAAATAGTACCAATGTTACCGGGTATTTCTAAATGGTCTAATACGACAATAAAATCACCTAAAGCATTAAAATCATATTCTTTTAATTTAATGACAGCGATAATTCCAGCATGATTTTCTTTAGTTTTAATTAGATCATAGGTGCTGCTAGATATGGTATAAGATTCCTTAGCTTGTTTTTGTAAATTAGTTAGAAGATGTTTTGTTTCAGTTTTATATTCAAATTCATAACAGTTTAATAAATAGGGTATTTCATATTCCCATTTATTAGCAATTTTTAAAACCTCTAAATCATCACTAACAATTAGCGTAGGGTGTTTATTAGATTTATTAATTTCTTTAATTAAATGGATTATTTTGTGGTTTTTATTTATGATATGCACTTTATCACCTTAATTTCTTCCAACAGTATCTTTAAAATAGCATAAAATAACTTTTTTTGCAATTTATTTAAGCTAATTATCTTGATTAATTATTGACACTATAAAGTTTATAAAATAGAATAATAAATATAATTTATTTAAAATGGAGGTGGCTCTTGATGGAATATGTAAGTTTTAAAAATGTCACAAAAAAATATCAGACAGGGAGTCAAGAAATTATTGCAAATAATAATATTAGTTTTGATATAGCTGAAGGAGAATTCTGTGTTATTGTAGGACCTTCGGGGGCTGGTAAAACAACCATTTTAAATTTATTAGGTGGTATGGAAACAGCTGAAGAGGGTAGTATTTTCGTGGATGGTACAGACTTAACGAAATTAAAAGAAAAAGAATTAACCAACTATCGAAGATATGCTGTTGGTTTTGTTTTTCAATTCTATAATCTGATGCCTAATTTGACAGCTTTAGAAAATTTAGAAATTGCCGTTGAAATTTGTAAGAATCCTTTGAATCCAGAGGAGGTTCTAAATTCTGTTGGCTTAAATGAAAGAATGAATAATTTTCCTGCTCAACTATCTGGTGGGGAACAACAAAGAGTTAGTATTGCTAGAGCCATAGCTAAAAATCCGAAGATTTTATTATGTGATGAGCCGACAGGAGCTTTAGATTATTTAACGGGTAAAAGTATTTTAAGATTATTATATGATACATGCCGTAACAATCGAAAGACAGTCATTGTCATAACCCATAATGGAGCTTTAACGAAGATGGCTGATCATGTTATTAGGGTTCGTAATGGTGAAGTTGTTGAAGAATATTACAATGATAATCCTGTGCCTATTGAAGAGATTGAGTGGTGATAAAAGGTGAAAAAGACTTTTATTAAAACGGTCTTTAAAGATCTTTGGCATAATCTTTCTCGTTTTATCGCCATTATTGCAATAGTAACATTAGGTGTTGGCTTTTTAATTGGTTTGTTATCGGCCACTCCTGATTTACAGCTATCTTTAGATACCTTTTATGATGAACAAAACACTTATGATATTTTAATTAAGAGTACTGTTGGTTTTTCCGAAGAAGATGCTGGCAAATTAAAAACAGAATTTGAGTTTATTGAAGATATAATTGCTTATGAAGAAACTGATGAATTAACAAACTATAATGGCATGGAGTTAGCCTCAAGAATTATTACTATGCCTTTTGATAGTAATGTTAATAAGCTTAAACTTGTAGATGGAAGACTGCCTGAAAATAGTGATGAATGTATTGTTTTAGCTAAAGATTATTTTGAGGATAATGCTTGTTTAGATGAAATAGTTACTATTGATGGTTATAATTATAAAATTGTTGGGATGTGTCAGTCTCCAGTTTATTATTATAAAAGAATTGAACCTACTTCAATAGGAATGGGAAATGTTGAAGCCTATATTTATTTAGATAGTAGATATAATGCCATAAGTAATATCACTGATTTGGCGTTTACCTTAAAGGGTGCCGTAGGTTATAATCGTTTTTCTAATGATTATTATGCTTTTATAGATTTGTATAAAGATGAAATAGCAGCTATTAGTTCTAATTATTTAGAAGAGCGCTACAATGCTTTATTTAATGAGGTTTATGAAACAATTAGTTTAGAATATAAAGAAGAAATTAAAGAGTCTATGTCAGGTCTTGTTCCTGATGCCATGTTAGATGAGTTTGTTGAAGAAAAGCTTTTAGAATTAAGTAATCAAGAATTGGCTCAATTAACTTTAAGATGGTATGTTTTAGATTGTCGTAGTAATGTTAGTTATTTAGCTTTTAAGGAAAATTCTAATAAAGTAAATAGAATTGCGGTTGTCTTTCCTTTCTTTTTCTTTTTTATTGCGGCACTAATCGCTTTAACCTCTATAACTAGAATGGTTAGTGAAGATCGAATGAGTATTGGTACTTTAAAATCTTTAGGCTATGCCAATACTACAATTTTAAGTAAATATTTATTTTATGCTTTATTTTCATGTTTAATAGGTGCTGGTTTAGGTATTATATCGGGAGTATATATTTTACCTATTGTAATTTATAATTGTTATGTAACTTTATTTGTTTTACCTACTGGGGTTTTTGCGTGGAATCCCTTAATCATTTCCCTAGCAAGTATATCAATGGTTTTAACTATTTTCATTGTTATGATTTTTGTTTGCTTAAAGACTCTCAAAGAACGTCCTAATGCTTTACTTGTTCCTAAGGCTCCTAAGGCTGGCAAAAGAATCTTGCTTGAACGGATTAATATCCTTTGGTCACATTTGAAATTCCGATATAAATCAGCATTAAGAAATGTGTTTAGATTTAAACGAAATTTAATTATGATGATTGTTGGTATTGGTGGGTGTACAGGACTTTTATTAGTTGGGCTGAGTTTAAATGATTCAATGGGATCTCTTTCGCGAGTACAGTATGATGAAATATTGAAATATGATTTTTTATTAGAAACAGATTCGAAAATTGATTTAGATTTTTTAAGTGATAGTACATATTTTTCTTTTAGAAGAGATATAGGTAATATAGCAGATAATACCGAATATAATGTTAGTATTTTTTATACAGATGAAAATATTTTAAATTATCTTGATTTAAACACTTCAAATTTTGCAGATGATGCAGTTATAATCTCTTTTCAATTAGCTAAAGCTTTCAATTTAAAGACAGGTGATGATATAACTTTAGATATTGATGGTGAGAATCAAATTTTTAAAGTCACAGGTGTTTTTGATAATTATATTGATAATTATGTTATTGTTAATCGCGAGTTAGTATCAAATGTTAGTAATAATGCGATAATGATTAAGCTTGGTGAAGAAGATAAACTAAATTATGATAGCATTGTTAAAAAACTTTACAGTTTAGATATTGGTATGCAGATTGAAGATAAGCTCCAAACTCGTAAAAATTATGATTCAATGGTTGGTAGTATCAAGACTATTGTTTTGGTTGTAATTTTATGCTCAGGAGCTCTTGCGATGATTGTTATTTATAATTTAACTAATATCAATATTAATGAAAGAATAAAAGAGATAGCTACTTTAAAGGTTTTGGGTTATCAAAAATTTGAAGTATTGGGCTATATTTTTAGAGAAATTATATTTATGAGTGTATTGGGGATTTTATTTGGTTTTGTTTTAGGACCGATTTTAAGTTATTTTGTAATGGATAGAATTTCTAGTGCGGGTCATTATTTTTCACCTTATATTAGTTGGTATAATTTTATTTATGCTTTCTTAATAACTTTAATCTTTGTCTTATTAATTGTTGTGTTATTTATAAAAAAAATAAAAGGAATCAAAATGGTTGAATCCTTAAAATGTGTTGATTAAAAAAAGCCCTTAAGCCTTTTCGGTTTAAGGGTTTATTTACAATTATCAAATGCTCTTTTACTTTTTCTGATGGATTCTTTGTATTCAATATTATGGTTTTTAAGAAATTCATTAAAGTCTTTTAGACCTTGTTCAACCTCATCAACTTCATATTCAATTTCATAATCAACATTACCATAATATTCACTACGATCAAAGAAGATTGTTCCATCTTTATAAGGAGAAGAAACGCGATAGGTTGTTAATTCAGCTCTTTTTTTAACTTCGTATGGTAAATCAATTATTTGAGCATTAAAACCCTTAGCTAGCATTTCCATTGCTTTTTCTTTGTTTAAAAGAATATGTGTTTCATCTGAACCAATTTCCGAATGTGTCTTTTTAGTTAGTTTATAGCTGTTTCCTTTTTGCCGAATTCTTAATACTATACCTTGATTCATCAAATCAGAATTGACTGTATCAAAATAATGATTTGTTTGGGCAAAAATATTATTTGCCAGATTGAATTCCTCAATGAGTTCATTATATTTTTCTTTAGTTATAAAGGTTTTAAATTCAATCTCTTTATTGGCATACATAAGCATTACCTCCTCTTTAAAACACATATATAATAATTATCTAATATTTATTTCAAAAAATCAAGTATTGTGATAAAATAAAAGATGTTATCATATATGTATTAGGAGGAAAAGTTATAAAGTTATTCATTTGACTAAGTAATTTTATAATATAGGGATATTTATGAAATATTGTATTTTTTGTAAAAATGATGCTTTTTCTTTAGAAATTAAGGATCAGTTATTAAAAGCTATAAAATTAGAATATTGTGAAGAAACTCCTGATATTGTGATTGTTGTAGGAGGAGATGGCACTTTAATTAATGCGGCTCATAAACACCCTAAAGCAATTATTTTTGGCTTACATACAGGCCATGTTGGTTTTTATGCTAACTACACGATTGCCGATATAGAGTTGATGATTGAGGATATTAATAGTGGTAATTATCAAATTGATGATATCGATACTTTATGCTGTGAAGTAAAAAGTGATAGTGCTGAGATTTTAAATTTTGCATTAAATGAAATGACCATTATTACTCCACCTCGTACTTTAATTTTAGATGTTTTTATTGATAATGAAAGGCTAGAGACTTTTCGTGGCACAGGCTTATGCGTTTCAACAGCCTATGGTTCAACAGCCTATAATAAATCTTTACATGGAGCCGTTGTTGATACAGCTATAAAAGCGATTCAAATAACAGAAATTGCTGGTTTAAATTCGAATGCTTATCGAACCCTTTCTTCATCATTTGTTTTGGCTAAAGAAAGGGTAATTACTTTAAAGAGTATTAATGATGTTGATGTTTATGTGACAATTGATAATTTATCGTATAATTTACATAATTTTAAGAGCATTAAAATTTCTTTAAAAGAGAAGTCCTTAAGACTAGGCTATCATAATAAAACTAGTTATCTAGAAAGAATTAAAAGAACATTTTTATGTGAATAAAAAAATCCTATCGCTTATGATAGGATTTCATCAACTATATGATATTCTTTAGCTTCTATAGCTGACATATAATAATCCCGTTCTGTGTCATGAGCTATCTTTTCAACAGGTTGATTACACAATTTAGCTAGCATGCTGTTCATTTGGGCTTTTGTTCTAAGAAGCCTTTTAGCTTGAATATCAATATCTGAGACAACGCCCTCCATACCGCCATAAGGCTGATGAATCATTATTTCAGCATTAGGAAGGGCTTTTCTTTTGCCTGTACCACTTGCTAGAAGGAAAGCAGCCATTGAGGCTGCCATACCAACAACAATTGTATTTACCTTTGATTTAATGTAGTGAATTGTGTCATAGATAGCTAATCCAGCTGTTATTGCACCACCTGGAGAAGAGATGTAAATGTCAATATCCTCATGACTGATGGAATCTAAATATAATAGTTGGGAAATAATAACTGCGGAAAGATTGTCGTTTATTTCACCGACTAATAATATAATTCTATCTTGCATCAATCTTGAATAAATATCGTAACTTCTTTCACCACTAGAGCTTTTTTCTAGTACATAAGGAATGTATGTCATAGTTTCACCTTTTCCTTTCGATTAAATAATAACAAAAACGTTTACATAATTTTGTTTTAAAATGTCGACTTTAAAAATATTGATAATAAAAAATTTAAGTGGTAAAATATTAGATGTAAAAATTCAATTTTAGGAGGAATTTATAATTATGGCTATTAAAGTAGCAATTAACGGCTTTGGTCGTATCGGACGTTTAGCTTTTAGACAGATGTTTGGTGCTGCTGGTTATGAAATCGTTGCAATTAACGACTTAACTGAACCAAAGATGTTAGCAAACTTATTAAAGTATGACACAGCACAAGGTGGATATTGTGGACGTCTTGGTGAACATCTACACACAGTAGAAGCAGGAGAAGGCTCAATTACTGTTGATGGCAAGACTATCACTATTTATGCTGAAAAGGATGCTGTAAATTTACCTTGGGGAAAATTAGGTGTAGATGTTGTATTAGAATGTACAGGTTTCTATACTAAGAAGGAAAAGGCTCAAGCTCATATTGATGCAGGTGCTAAGAAGGTTGTTATTTCAGCTCCAGCTGGTAATGATTTACCTACAATCGTATTTGGTGTAAACGAAAAGACTTTATCTAAGGGTGATAATATCATTTCTGCAGCTTCTTGTACAACTAACTGTTTAGCACCAATGGCTAATACTTTAAATAAGTATGCTGCTATTCAATCTGGTATTATGAGTACTATTCATGCTTATACTGGTGATCAAATGATTCTTGATGGTCCACATAGAAAAGGTGATTTAAGAAGAGCACGTGCTGGTGCAGCTAATATTGTTCCAAACTCAACTGGTGCTGCAAAGGCAATTGGCTTAGTTATCCCTGAATTAAATGGTAAGCTAATTGGTTCTGCTCAACGTGTTCCTGTTGTTACAGGTTCTACAACTATTTTAACTGCAGTTGTTAAGGGCAAGGATGTAACTGTTGAAGGTATCAATGCGGCTATGAAGGCTGCTGCCTCTGAATCATTCGGTTACACTGAAGATCCAATTGTTTCTTCAGATGTTATTGGTATGAGATTTGGTTCTTTATTTGATGCTACTCAAACAATGGTAGCAAAAGTTGGTGAGGATTTATATCAAGTTCAAGTTGTTTCTTGGTATGATAATGAAAATTCTTACACAAGCCAAATGGTTCGTACAATTAAGTATTTTGCTGAATTAAAGTAATATAAATAATGATAGGTCTAGGCTTTTCTAGACCTATTTTTTATTTTAAACTTTTATAATTTATGGTACAATTGGACTAAAGAAGGGCTGATTATTATGGAATGGAAAGATTTTATTGATGATGAACGAGATAAAGAATATTTTATAAGGCTTAAAAGCATTATTCAAAATGAGTATCAAAAATATAAATGTCATCCTGATTATTCTAAAATTTTTCATGCCTTTAGTGCCACACCTTTAAATAAAGTTAAGGTTGTTATTTTAGGACAGGATCCGTATCATGAAATCAATCAAGCTCATGGGTTAGCTTTTTCTGTTTTATGTTCTGAATTACCGCCTTCATTGGTAAACATTTATAAAGAGATGAGTAGTGATTTAGGGGTAGAAGTAATACAAGATGGTAATTTAGATTATTTAGCTAAGCAAGGTGTTTTATTATTAAATACGATTTTGACAGTTAGAAATGGTCAAGCTTTATCACATCAAAATCTTGGTTGGGAAATTTTTACTGATAATGTAATTAAATATTTAAATACTTTAGATCAGCCAATTGTTTTTATTCTTTGGGGTAGAAATGCTATTAGTAAAAGAGCATTTCTCAATAATCCCCATCATTTAATATTAACTTCTCCTCATCCATCACCTCTTTCAGCTTATCGTGGTTTTTTTGGCTCTAAGCCATTTTCGAAAACTAATGATTTTTTAATAGCAAATAATGTTGAGCCTATTAAATGGGTAAAAGCCTAGTAATAGGTCTTTATTTTTACATATTTATATTAATGGGTGAAATTAAAAATGAATTATTATAATCCACAACTTAGTAGTTTAGAGCAGTACGTTGTAAAGCAGAATGATTCTTTATATATGATTGCTAAAAAATATGGTGTATCAGTAGATGAATTAAAGAATGTTAATCATCTTG
Source organism: uncultured Anaeroplasmataceae bacterium (assembly GCA_947589245.1). Classification (GTDB taxonomy): domain Bacteria; phylum Bacillota_I; class Bacilli_A; order Acholeplasmatales; family Anaeroplasmataceae; genus Pelethenecus. Next base: position 44,095 of record CANQBD010000005.1, on the reverse strand, counting down.
TTTCTAATATGATTTATCCTAATCAAATATTATTTATTCCTAAAGGAACAAATTACACAACTAAATCGACTGACAGTGTCCAAAATATCATTGATAAATACAATCTGTCATTAAAGGATATTTCTAATTTAAAGGTTATGCCTAATCAATCAGTACCTATTAAAAAAGGTAAAATCCATATTGTAAGCTTAGGCGATAGCGTAGAAGATATTTTAGCTAAGTATCAAATATCACCAATTGAATTATTAAAGCTTAATGAAAAGAAATTATTAATTCCTGGTGAACAAATTATTATTGAAAGATAATTTTATTAAACATCTAGATATTTAGGTGTTTTTTTTATTTTTTTAGTTGACTTATTGGAAATATTTGATATAATCTTATTAAGAATTATTCTTAATAGGTGAGGTCATGCAAAGAAGAAATACTAATCAAAGAAAAATAGTTTATGATGCTTTGGCCGAATTAGGTCATGCCTCTATTGAAACCTTAATAGAATATTTAAAGATGCATAATGAGAATATTTCTTTAGCTACTATTTATCGCAATGTGAATATTTTATTAGAAGAGAATAAAATTAAAAGAGTTAAAATTGCGAGTGGAGATGTTTTAGAAACTATTAAAGAGGAACATTGTCATTTTGTTTGTGAAAAATGTGGAGAAATAATCGATTATAGTTTTGATGAAGCAGACTTATTAAAAAAGGCTAAACAATACGGAATGCATCAAATTAAAAAATGTGACTTAACCTTCTATGGTTTATGTCAAAAATGTGAAAAAAAGGAGAAAGAATATGAAGTACGTTTGTAAGGTTTGTGGTTATGTTCATGAAGGAGATAGTGCACCAGCAGAGTGTCCTGTTTGTCATGCTCCAGCAAGTAAATTTGAAGAACAAAAAGATGATTTAACTTGGGCTTGTGAACACGAGGTTGGAGTTGCAAAAGGAGCTCCAGAAGATATCATTCATGATTTAAGATGTAATTTTGAAGGTGAATGTTCTGAGGTAGGTATGTATTTAGCAATGGCTAGAGTGGCATATCGTGAAGGTTATTCTGAGGTAGGTATGTATTATGAAAAGGCGGCTTGGGAAGAAGCAGAACATGCTGCTAAATTTGCTGAGCTTTTGGGGGAAGTAGTAACACCTTCAACTAAGAAGAACTTGGAGTTAAGAGTTGCTGCTGAAAATGGTGCAACTGCTGGTAAGTTGGATTTGGCTTTAAGAGCTAAGAAACTTAATTTAGATGCTATTCATGATACCGTTCATGAAATGGGACGTGATGAAGCTCGTCATGGTAGAGCCTTTGAGGGTTTATTAAAGCGCTATTTTGGCAAGTAAAATCAGAGTGATGATAAAAGGTACCTTTAAGATGGTACCTTTTTTATTTGCTTAAAATTAGAGATAAAATAACCTTTTGAATGCAAGTCTAATTAAATTAACTGAAGATAAGCTTTATGGAGTATTTAGTAATATAAATTTTTTGTGAAATAAAAGCAATACTTATAACAACATTTTTTCATTATAACTTAAAATGACCACCTATCATAGTAATAGGTGGTCAAATTTTAATAATCTATGCTAAATTTTATCATTTTTTTAAGTTTTTTACAATGTTTTCCATTTCATACAAGAATTTTTCTAAAAAACTAAACCACCTATTACTATGATAGGTGGTTAAATTTAAAAAAGTTAGGAAGAATAATTATGATTAGGAAAAAAAGAAGATGGTTAATAGTACTATTTACTATTATAGTGCTTTTTACATTAACTAGCTGTTTTGGTGGAGACCCAGTAGAGCCAAATACACCGGATGTACCTGATAGTAATAATTCAGATCAAGAACCTTCTAATTTGATATTTTATGAAATAAAAAATAATTATGTAACGATTGGATATGAAGTTGGTGGTTTGAAAGATACTAGTCTAAAAGAAGTAGTAATACCAAAAAAGTATAATAATCTACCAGTAATTGGCATAAGAGATAATGCTTTTGAAGATTATGGTAGTTTAATAAACATCACAATACCTGATAGTGTAATAAATATAGGGGATTATGCTTTTTCTAATTGTGTTAGTCTAACTAATATTACAATACCTGATAGTGTAATGAGTATAGGAAATAATGCTTTCTATGGTTGTAGTAATTTAAAAAGTATTAAAATAGGAAGTGGTATAACGAGCATAGGATATGATGCTTTCCGTTTTTGCAGTAATTTAAAATATAATGAACATGAAAACGGCTTATACTTGGGAAATGAAGAAAACTTAACATTGGTATTAGTAGAAGTTAAAAACAATGATATAGAGGAAATAAAGATCTCTGATACAGCAAAGCTTATTTGCAATTATGCTTTTGATTATTGTAGCAATTTAACTAATATTACAATACCTGATAGTGTAATAAATATAGGAGAAATGGCATTCTATGGTTGTAGTAATTTAAAAAGTATTAAAATAGGAAGTAGTGTGACAAGCATAGGAAGTCGAGCTTTTTATGGTTGTAGTAGTTTAACAAGTATTATATTACCAAATAGTGTAACAATTATAGGAGATAATGCCTTCCACAATTGTAGTAATTTAACAAGTATTATAATAGGCAATGGTATTACAAGTTTTGGAAGTCGAGCTTTTTATAATTGCAGTAGCTTAGATAAAGTATATTATAATGGAACGATAGAAGATTGGTGCAAAATACAGTTTGAAAGTTCCTATTATAATTCTAATCCGATGTTTTATGCAGAACATTTTTATTTAAGAAAAGATAATAATTGGGAAGAAGTAACAAGTATAGAAATACCAAATACGATAACTGAAATAGGTAATTATCAATTTTGTGAATTTAATAATGTAACCTCTATTACAATAGGTAATAGTGTAACAAGTATAGGGAGATGGCGTTCTATGTTTGCAGTAATTTAAAAAATATTACAATAGAAAATAAGGTAACAAGTATAGAATTTTATGCTTTCTGGGGTTGTGATAGCTTAGATAAAATATATTATAATGGAAGTATAGAAGATTGGGAATCTATTGAAATAGATTCAGGTAATGATTGTTTAATAAATGCTACTAGATATTATTATAGTAATATTGAACCTAGTGATAATGGACATTATTGGCATTATGATAGTAATGGCAATGTGGTAGAATGGTAATAAATGTGCTAATGAAATTGACAAAAGATGAAGCTTTTTTAGGGAGTATTCGGTATTAAAGGTGCATAAATAAAACTTGTATATTTTGGTAAATATGCTATAATAACAATATAAATAATGTTCTATTCGAGAGGTGAAGAAATGAAAGGAAAATTTTATAGTTTATTTGTTTTATTTTTGGTATTAGTAGTTTCTGTAGCTTTAATATTTGTTATGGATATGAATAATAAAATTGAAGCTAATGATGGTTTGATTGTTTATTATACAGCTAAAGGATTAGGCTTATTATTGTTGATTGGAGTAGGTGCTTTAGTGGCATTTAGACCTTATAAAAAAGGTAATACACCTTTTATGATGTATGGGTTAGCAGTTGTTTATCAATTTTTACCACTAGGAATAAGATTTTTAGTTTTACACAACGAAAACATAACACTTGCTTGGGTTTTGACTTTGATTGTTGGTCTTGTTTTTATTGCTTTAATCTTAGCATTTGATTACATTAGTTCAAAGGATAGTCAGCCAGCTGAATAATAATTACCAATCATTTGGAAAAGGTAGCTTTTTATGAAAAAGGCTACCTTTTTTGCTTAAAATATTGTAAGATATTATAAAGGAGTTTGTAATATGGACGAGATTTTTATTTCTTACAAAGTACATAATCGTGCTAAAGCAATTGAATATTATAAAATCCTTAAAAATAATGGCTATCAGGTTTGGTTTGATCAATTAATTCCTCAAGGACAGAATTGGCAAACTACTATTACCAAAAAGATAGCTGAATGTAAATGTGTACTTTGTCTTTTAAGTAAACAAGTTTTAATAAATAATTGGGTGCTTACGCAAGTTAAAATAGCTCGTAAATATCATAAGCAAATTATTTTTTTGATTATTGATGATAGTGATATAAAAGAATTTAAAGCTTTTAAAATTGATAATTATTATGTTGATTTTAAAGATATTAATTTTGCTGATTATTATCGTGGTAATTATTTAGATGAATATAAATATTTAGTTAAAGAAGTACAGAAAAGCTATAATCATCCTTTTTTAATCATTGGGTTATATACCATTATGACAATTTTTTTATTATGTTATGGATTAAAAATTTTAAATTTAAATTTGAAATCTAATTATGGTTATTTATTATTAGGCATCTTGGGTCTTTTGTTACTTACTTTTATTCCTAAAAAATGGATTTATCCTGTTAATGTGGTTATGGGAGTGGGACTTTTTGCTTATTGCTTGTATGGATTTGACAACTTTTATATATCAGGTATTTCAATAAATGCTCCTTTTTTGCTAGGCTTTTATATTTTTGCCATGCTATTTAGATATTCTAAATATAAATTACCACTCAACATTTTGTTATCGTTTTTTTATACTATCTTTGTAGTTGTTATAGTGTCATCCTTGCTGATATTTTTTAAATATTTTTTTGATATTGATATTAGCTTTATCGTCTTTGGTGTCTATGTATTTTTTGCCTATTTAAATTATAGTAAACATAAGCTTTTTTGCTTAAAGAATGCCGAATTAAAAGGCTTTATTAGAAGGTATTTTGATGAAAAGTAAGGATATTTTAGCTAATTTAACTTTAGAACAAAAAGCCAAATTAACAGTTGGTAAAGATTTTTGGCATAGCTTTGATTTTGCTGAGATAAGAAGTTTGATGTTGACAGATGGACCACATGGTCTAAGAAAACAGGTTGGTGAAGCCGATCATTTAGGATTGAATGAATCAGTCCAAGCAACTTGTTTTCCAACAGCCTCATGTTTAGCTTGTAGCTTTGATGATGACCTTTTATTTGAGGTGGGCGAGGGTATTGCTAAGGAATGTGTAGCTTTAGATGTCGATGTGCTATTAGGGCCTGCAGTTAATATTAAGCGGTCTCCACTAGGTGGTAGAAATTTTGAATATTATTCTGAGGATCCTCTTCTTAGTGGCCGGCTTGGTGGAAATTTCATTAAAGGTATTGAGCGTTTAGGTGTTGGGGCTTGCGTAAAACATTTTGCTTGTAATAATCAGGAATATGCTCGGATGGTCAATAATTCTATTGTTGATGAACGAACTCTTTTTGAAATTTATTTAAAGCCTTTTGAACTTGCTTTAAAGATTGGTAAGCCCTTAGCTGTCATGTGTTCCTATAATAAAATTAATGGAATTTATGCAGCTGAGAATAAATTTTTACTGACAGATGTTTTAAGAAATAAATGGAATTATGATGGTATCGTTATTTCTGATTGGGGTGCGGTTAATGATAAGGTGGCATCTATTCAAGCTGGTTTAAATTTAGAAATGCCAGCCAGCTTAAGCTATGTTGATGTAATTGATGGCATCAATAGTGGCAAGCTTTTAGAAAAAGATTTAAATAAGGCTGTTTTAAAATTAATAGAAGCTAATTTAAAGCTTGCCAGCCCAAAGGTTCAAGTCAGTACAGCCTATAATCATGAGCTTGCTAGAAAGGCAGCTGCTGAGAGTATGGTTCTTTTAAAGAATCAAGATAATCTTTTACCTTTAAATAAAGCTGAAGAGGTTTTGTTAATTGGCAATTTAAAAATGCGAATTCAGGGTTCTGGTAGTAGTCGTGTTAATTCTAAGCAGGTTGATGATGTACTTACTTGTTTTGAAAAGGAAAACTGTCAATTTAAGTATCTAAATTCTTTTGAAGAAAATAGCATAAAGGTAGCAAACAAGATTTTATTTTTCTTGGGGTTACCAGAAGAGTTAGAAAATGAAGGCAAGGATCGTTCAGATTTAAAACTTGCTACAGCTGATTTAGAATTATTGAAAAAAATAACTTTGCTTAATTCCAATGTTATTGTTGTTTTGACAACTGGTTCTGTAGTAGAGCTTCCATTTATCAATGATATTAAAGGTTTATTATTAACCTATTTAGCTGGTGAAGCAGCTGCCCAAGCTTTAATTGATATTTTATATAATAAGGTCAATCCTTCAGGTCGTTTGGCAGAGACTTGGCTTAAAAGCCTTGATGATTGTTATGCAAAAAATTTTGCTAGTAATATGCATCATAGTGTATATCGTGAAGGGCTTTTTGTTGGTTATCGTTATTATGATAAAACAAATATAACTCCGCTATTTCCTTTTGGTTATGGTTTATCATATACTTGCTTTGAATATCGTGATATAAAAATTAAAAATAATAATATTTATTTTAAATTAAAAAATACAGGTAATTATTTTGGTAAAGAGGTCATAGAACTTTATGTGAGTTATAAAGATAATCAGCTTCTTAAGCCTAAGAAGGAATTAAAAAATTATGTAAAAGTTGGCCTAAATCCTTTAGAAGAAAAAGAAATTTGTTTTCCAATCAACGCTGATTATTTTGAATTTTATGATCTTGACTCTCATGATTTTGTAGTTTCAGGTGGCGAATATGAATTACTTATTGGCAGTTCATCTTGGGATATTAAGCTTAGAATAGATTACAAAGTTGATGCTAAAGAATATCACTCAATTAATACTAATTATAATACTTTTAAAAATATTGATGAAATTACATTAAATGATTTTGCAAAGCTTTATGGTAAAAGTCCTGAATTAATTTATGTTACAAAACCCTATACAATAAATTCCACAATGGCTGAAATTAAAAATACTTTTGTTGGTAGGATATTAAATTATTTTGGTTTGAAGGCTTTAAAAAAGCGCAGCAAGACTAAAGAAGAATATGAAATGTCTAAAAATACCTTTTTGACTGGCCCAATTAGATTGATGGGAATGGGGCTAGCTAAAACTAATTATCAATTGGCAGGCATAGTTAAAATGCTAAATGGTCAATTGTTTAAAGGCTTATGGCAATTTTTAAGAAAGGATAAACGGGTAAAATAAAATGAAAATAAAGAATCCAATTTTAACAGGCTTTAATCCTGATCCTTGTATTTGTAAGGCTAATGATACTTATTATATTGCCACTTCAACTTTTGAGTATTTTCCGGGAATTAATATTTATGAATCTAAAGATTTAGCAAATTGGAATTTAATTACGTGTCCTTTAAATAATGTAGAGCTTTTAGATATGAATGGCAATAGTCCATCTAGTGGTGTATGGGCTCCGGATTTAACCTTTGTTGACGATACCTTTTATATTGTTTATTCTAATATGAAGCATGTAAATGGTGGTCCTTTTAAAGATAGTCAAAATTTTATTATTAAATCAAAAAGTATCTATGGTAATTGGAGTAAGCCTATTTATTTTAATTCGACTGGTTTTGATGCTTCATTATTTCATGATGATGATGGTAAAAGCTATTTTATAAATATGGAGTGGAATTATACAAAAGGTGGATCTAAGCCGGCTTTTACAGGGATTTTATTACAGGAAATTGATCGAGAAACTTTTAAAAAGCTATCACCTGCTAAAAAGATTTTTTTAGGCTCAGATTATGGTTTTGTTGAAGGACCGCATATCTATAAAAAAGGCCAATATTATTATTTGTTTTGTGCTGAAGGTGGAACTAGCTATCGCCATGCTGAAGTTGTTGCAAGATCGAAAAACATTTGGGGTCCTTATGAGATTCACCCAAATACGCATATTATAAAAACAACTTCTGGAGCAGCTTTACAAAAAACAGGTCATGCTTCCATTGTTGACGGTGGTGAAAATGGTTGGTTTTTAGCTCATTTGTGTGGTAGACCTAATCATTTAGGTAAGTGTAATCTTGGTCGTGAGACAGCTTTACAAAATATTATTTGGGATAATGATTGGCCATATTTAAGTGATTATTCAATGATCTGCAAGGAATACTATGAGCTTAAACACGAGGTTAAATTAAAGGAAGTTAATAAATTAATTAAATATGATTTTAATTCATTAAGCTTTAAATTAGATTTTAAAACTTTGCGTAAGCCAATGGATTCTTATCAAAAGATTGTCGATAATAAATTAATGATGGTTGGTCTAGAATCTTTATTATCTTGGCATAATCAAAATATTATCTTGCGTAGACAAAGTGCTAAAAATTGTGCCTTTGGTTTTAAAATGAATTTTAATCCTCAAAGTTTTCAAGAGCTGGCAGGATTAACTTATCGGTATCAAGAAGGTTATTTTTATGCGTTATATTCAACCTTAGATTATGAGGATCACGTTCGTACTTTACGTTTAATGAAAATGAATGCCTTTAAAACAGATTATTTTGCTGAATTAAGGGTTCAAATAGGTGAAGAAGTATTTTTAAAATGCGAGATAGATGATACCTATGTACAATTTTATTATTCAAATGATGGTATAACATACAAGTCATTTGGTGAAAAAATGGATAACTCATTTTTAAGTGATGAGGATGTTCCAGGAGCATTTACAGGAGCTCATTTAGGAATGTTTGTTTGTGATTTAGCAAATCATCAAAATGTTGCAAGTTTTAGTGATGTTTGGTATCAAATATTTAAGTAATATTTGATTAATTGAAGATAAGGGATTATAATATTAAAGAAAGAAGAGAGGTTATTTATAAATGAAAATAGATATTATTTCAGGCTTTTTAGGAGCAGGAAAAACTACTTTTATTAAGCGTTTGTTAAACACGAATTTAAAAAACGAAAAGGTTGTCTTAATTGAAAATGAATTTGGTGAGGTTTCTGTTGACACTGATTTTTTAACAGATACAGGCATCAATATTAAGGAATTATCTCAAGGCTGTATTTGTTGTAGTTTGTTTGGTGATTTTTCCAAATCTTTAAATGATGTAGTTGCCAAATTTAATCCTGATCGTATTTTGATTGAACCATCTGGAGTAGGTAAATTATCTGATATTATTAATGCTGTAAAAGAAGCAAATTTAGAAAAGTCCTTAAATTCATTGGTTTGTTTAGTAGATGCTAATAAGGCTAAAATGTATGCTAAAAACTTTGGTGAATTTTTTTTAGACCAACTAGAAACTGCTCATACAATTGTTTTATCAAGAACTGATATTGCTAAGGAAGCTAAAGTGGCTGAAGCTTTACAAATAGTTCGTGATCACAATCCGAATTGTGTTTTAGTTACGACGCCGATAAATGATTTAAGTGATGCAGAATTATTTAAAGCTTATGAAGGAATTAATGATGATTTCATTAAAGACTTATTAGAGGACTTAGAACACCATGAACATCATCACGACCATGATGAAGAATGCTGTTGTGAAGGGCACCATGAACATCATCACGACCACGATGAAGAATGCTGTTGTGAAGGGCACCATGAACATCATCACGACCATGATGAAGAATGCTGTTGTGAAGGGCACCATGAACATCATCACGACCACGATGAAGAATGCTGTTGTGAAGAACATCATGAACATCATCATCATGCTGATGAAGTGTTCGATTCTATCGGTATTGAAACAGTTAAAAAATACAACATTGCTAATTTAAAGGATATTTTAAATAAAATGTCTTTAGGTGAGTTTGGTTTAATTGTTCGGGCTAAGGGTGTTATTTGCGGTGAAGATAATAAATGGTATCAATTTAATTTAACCCCAGAAGAAGTTGAAGTAAAAGAAGGTAATGCTTGTCCTGTTGGCAAGATTTGTGTTATTGGTTCTAAATTTGATGAAAAGCTTATTAAAGATTTATTCTAGGAGTAATAGCTTATGGTTGAAGTACCTTTATTTATTGTTAATGGTTTGATTGAAAGTGGTAAAACTACTCTTATCAAAGAAATAATTGAAAATAATGAGTCATATCAAGGTGGAAATACTTTAATTGTTGTCTGTGAACAGGGCGAAGTGGAGTATGAAGATGATTGGTTAAAAAAGTATGATGTTAATATTGCTTATGTTGATAATCAAAGTGAATTAACTAAAGAATTTTTAATTGCTTTAGATAAGAAATATGAACCAATCCAAATTGTTATGGAATTTAATAGTTTTTATAATTTAGATGATTTAGAATTTCCTGAATATATGCCGTTATATCAGCAGGTAACGCTTATAGATGCTACTAAATTTGCTGTCTATTTTAATAATATGAAACAAGTATTTAATGATGTTGTTAAATATGCTTCTTTAATTGTGTTTAATAGGTGTGATGGAGTAAAGGAGCTTGCTAGCTATCGTAGACAGGTAAGAGCTTTAAATAAAGAGTGTCAAATTGGTTTTGAAGGTAGTAATGGTGTTTTAACGACTATGCTTGATGAAGATTTACCTTACGATATTACTAAGAAGGTTATTATATTAGAGGATAATGACTATCCAACTTGGTATATTGATGTTTTTGATAATTATTCTAAATATGAAGGTAAGACTATCAAGTTTAAAACATTTGTTAGAGATATTTTAGATGAATCAATAGTGGTTGGGCGTAATGTTATGACTTGCTGCGAAAATGATATTCAATTTTTAGGTTATGAAGTTATTAATGAAACTGATGTTTCAGTAGGAATTGGTGATTGTATTTATATTGAGTGTGAAGTTACTCATGAATATTCAGTCTTTGCTAAGGAAGAAGTGGTAATGCTTCATGCTAAAAAGATTTCTAAGCTTCCAAAAGAAGAAGATGTTGTTTTAAGCTTTTAAGTATCCGAAAAACAATTGTTAATTGGTTTAGCAATTGTTTTTTATTTTGTCTTTTGCCATTGAAAGTGATATACTTATTATGGTGGTAAAATGAAAAAGATTTTTAAAACAAATAATGCGTTAGAAACGATTAATCTTGGAGAAAAGATAGGATCTTTATTAAATATAAGTGATGTTGTTTTATTGACTGGTGATTTGTCAGCTGGTAAGACAACTTTGACAAAAGGGATTGGTAAAGCTTTAGGAGTAAAGAGTATTATTAATTCTCCAACCTTTACAATTGTTAAAGAATATCGAGGAAGAATCCCTTTATATCATTTAGATTTATATCGTTTAGATGGTTTAAATAATGATTTTGATTTAGAAGAATTTATCGGTGGTGATGGGGTCTGTGTTATTGAGTGGCCTTATCAGGTTACTGACCTTTTGCCTGATGAATATTTAAAGGTAAACATTATCAGATTAAGTTTAGAAGAAAGAGAAGTAGAAATATCAGCCTATGGTAAGCATTATGAAGAGTTGTTGGAGGTATTAAAATGAAAACATTAATAGTTGATTCAGCAACGAATCTTTTATATGTTAGTTTAGTTGTTGATAATGATTTAATCTATGAATCATATATTGCTTCTAAGCATGACCATGCTTCAGCTATTTTAGTTGAAATAAAGAAGGCCTTAATCAAAGCTCAAATTGAAATAGCTGATTTAAATAAGGTTATTGTTGGAGTTGGGCCTGGTTCTTATACAGGAGTAAGAATGGGAGTTACAGTTGGTAAAATGATTACAACCTTAAAACCTCACATTAAACTTTATAGTATTTCAACGCTTCTATTAATGAGTAGTGCTTGTGAAGGTAAAACGGTGGCGATGATCGATGCTAGAAGAGGTAATTGCTTTGGTTGTCTTTATGATTGGAAAAAAGCCGAATATGTCGTTAGTGAAGCTTTAGTTGCGAAAGAAATATTATTAGCTAATGATTATGATAGTTTAGTCACAGAAGATGCGTTTAAGGTTGATGCGTTTAAGGTTATAGAGTTGGCTAGATTAGTTGCTGAGCCTAGAACGTTAGTTCCTAATTATTTACGAGCTACTGAGGCAGAAAGGAACTTAAATGTTTAGAAGATATAAAGAGGAAGATATCAAGAGTATCGTTTCTATTGAAGAAGAATGCTTGTCCTCATCTTTAGGTTTTGATTACTATTTTAATGATTTAAATAATAGCTTAGCTAGACATTATGTCTATGAAATAAATAAAGAAATTGTTGGATTCATTTCCTCTGTCTATGATGGTTTTACTTTGGAGATTTTAAATTTTGCTGTTAGAAAAGCTAATCAAAATAAAGGCATTGGGACAATAATTTTAAGTTTGTTTTTAGAAGAGTTTATAGTGGCTGGGGTTAATAGTGTTAGTTTAGAGGTTAGAAAATCTAATACAAGGGCTATTCGTTTATATCATAAGCTAGGCTTTAAAATAGTTCATGAACGAGAAAATTATTATAGTAATTTAGAAAATGCATTGGTTATGCAAAAGCTTTATGAGCCTAAAGTGGATTTGGTAAATCTTTTAGGGATTGTTTTTGGCCAAAAAAAAGGTGATAAATATAGTTCTAGTTTTAAGGAAAAGTATTTGCTAAACTACTATGATTTGTATGATAATAGAGTTGATAGTTTAAAATTTAATGATAGTAAATTCATTAGTGTTAAAGCTAACTGGTTTGATAAGTTTATTTTTAATGGTTTTGAAAAAAATAATATAGCGGTATTACATTTAAATACTAATTTATTTAAATTTAGTAGTTCTTGTTACAATGTTTTGGCCTTAGATGATAAAAAAGCCTATTATGAATTTGTCCTTTCTATTGATGGCGTTTATGGTGAGGATTATGCTTCTAAAAACTATGCTTTTTTGTTAGATAATTATCAAAAAAATAAACTGCTAATTTTTATTGTTAAAGATGGCCAAAAGATCGTTGGTAATTTAGTTTTTTTGAAATATCACAATCTTTTTTATGTGACCAATTTTTGTGTTTTAGATGAATATCAAGCTAAAGGTTATGGGAGTGCATTATTAAACGCACTTGTTGATTATGTTAAGCAAGCTAATTTATGTGATATTTATCTAGATACTTTTAGAGATAGTAAGGCTTATTATATTTATTTAAAAAAAGGTTTTAAACAGATTGATCAATATTTTAATTTATTAAAGGTGTATGATGTTAAAGACTAAGGCAATGCGAATTTTAGATCAAAAGAAAATTTTATATGAAGTTTTAGAATATCCTCATGAGGAGGGTGTTTTTCTAGCCGGTGAGGAGGTTGCCAAGTTGTTGGGAATTAATCCGGATTATCTATTTAAAACTATTGTGACTGTGGCGAGTTCTAAAAAGTATTATGTATTTGTTATACCTGTCATGGCTGAAATCAATTTAAAGAAATGTGCGAAAGCAATTGGGGAAAAAGCTTTAGATTTAATTCATGTTAAAAATTTAACTGATATAACTGGCTATGTCAGAGGAGGCTGTTCACCAATAGGAATGAAAAAACAATTTCCAACTTTCATTGATGAAACAGCTAAAGCCTTAGAATTTATGATTTTTTCAGCTGGTAAAATTGGTTATCAAATAAAAATGCATCCTAATGATTTGGTTCAATTAATTAATGCTTCCTTTTTAGATTTAAAGGATTAAAAAAGCTTTTAATTTAGTTGGAATTTTATAATAAATATTTTATGTTTTTAATCTATTTTTTTAGATTTGTTTATTGTATAATAGATATATCCTAAAGGAGTGTTAAAGTGGAAGAGATTAGCAATTATATTAAGACAATAATGGCTGAAGATTTAAAGAGTGGGAAGGTTGATGAAATTGTTACAAGATTCCCTCCTGAACCTAATGCCTATTTACATATTGGTCATGCGCGAGCCATCATCACTAACTTTGAGAGTGCGAAGGCTTTTGGTGGTAAAACAAATTTACGTTTTGATGATACTAATCCTACAAAGGAAGATAATGAATATGTTGAGGCTATTAAGGCTGATTTAGAATGGTTAGGCTATCATCCTAATAATGTTTTCTTTGGCAGTGATTATTTTGAGGCGACTTATCAAAAGGCTATTTTGTTAATAAAAAAAGGTTTAGCCTATGTGGATGATTTAACTCAAGAAGAAATTTCTAAATATCGTGGTACGCTTACCCAACCAGGTAAGGACTCTCCTTATCGTAATCGAAGTGTAGAGGAAAATTTGGATTTATTTGAAAGAATGCGTAATGGTGAATTTAAAGATGGTGAAAAAACTTTAAGAGCTAAAATTGATATGACTAGTAGTAATATCAATATGCGTGATCCAATCATTTATCGTATTATTCACCTTGAACATCATCGTCAAGGTAATAAATGGTGTATTTATCCAATGTATGATTTTGCTCATCCTCTACAGGATAGCTTTGAAGGAATAACTCATTCTTGCTGTTCCTTAGAATTTGATAATCACCGTGTTTTATACGATTGGGTTATAGAAAATACTGAGGTAAAACATATTCCTCATCAATATGAATTTGGGCGTTTAAATATTACAGGTATGGTTATGTCCAAAAGATATTTAAGAACTTTAGTTGACACTAAAAAGGTTACGGGCTATGATGATCCGAGAATGCCAACCCTAGTCGGTTTAAAGCGGCGTGGTTTTACCGCAGAATCTATTAAAAATTTTGTTCTTTCAACAGGTTTATCACGTGTTAATTCTACAGTTGATTATCAGGCTTTAGAAGAAGCTTTAAGAGATGATCTTAAGCTTAAAGCTTTAAGGCCTAATGCTGTTATTAATCCCTTATTAGTTATTATTGATAATTACCCTGAAGGACAAATAGAATATTTAGATTGTCCTAATAATGCGGAAGTTTTAGAAATGGGGACGCGTAAGATTGCTTTTAGTAAATATGTATATATTGAAAAAGCTGATTTTATTGAGGAGAAGCCAAATAAGAAATGGAAGAGATTGGCTTTAGGTGTAGAGGTTCGTTTAATGCATGCTTACTTTATTACTGCAACCTCTGTTGAAAAAGATAGTGCGGGTAATATTATAGCAGTTCATACAACCTACGATCCTGAAACAAAGTCAGGTAGTGGCTTTGATGGCCGGAAGCCTAATGGCAATATTCATTTTGTTGAAAGGACAACGGCTATTCCAGCTGACTTTAGAATATTTGAAGCTTTAATATTACCTGAAACAGAAGAAAATAAGGATTTAGATTTTATGGAAAAATTAAATCCTAATTCTTTAACTGTTGTTAGTGGTTATGTTGAAGAATCATTAAAAAATACTAAGCCTTTAGATCATTATCAATTTGTGCGTAATGGCTATTTTACAACTGATAAAGATAGCACAAAGGATAAGTTAGTGTTTAATTGTACTTGTGGCTTAAAATCATCTTTTAAATTATAGAAGAAGGACTGTCTTTTGACAGCCCTTTATTTAGGAGGTAAGTTATGTTAAGAACAGTTAATTTAGGATTACAATATGGTTCAAAGAAATTGTTTGAGCATGTCGATTTAACTTTTACTAAAGGAAATTGTTATGGTATTATTGGGGCTAATGGAGCTGGTAAATCAACATTTTTAAAATTATTATCTGGTGAAATTGAATCAACAACAGGTGAAGTAATAATTGATGAGAATGAAAGAATGTCAGTTTTAAAACAAGATCAAAATGCTTATAATGCTGAATTGGTAGTTAACACGGTCCTATTAGGTCATCCTCGTTTGATAGAAATTCAAAAGGAAAAGGATGCTTTATATTCTAAAGAGGATTTTAGTGAAGAAGATGGTATTAGAGCGGCCGAGCTAGAAGGTGAGTTTGCTGAGCTTGGTGGTTGGGATGCTGAAGCGAATGCGGTAACCTTACTTAATGGTATTGGTGTTGATAGCAAATATCATTATGTGCTAATGGGTGAGCTTGATGCTAAATTAAAAATTAAGGTT
Organism: uncultured Anaeroplasmataceae bacterium; assembly: GCA_947589245.1. Taxonomy (GTDB): domain Bacteria; phylum Bacillota_I; class Bacilli_A; order Acholeplasmatales; family Anaeroplasmataceae; genus Pelethenecus. Next base: position 28,451 of record CANQBD010000005.1, on the reverse strand, counting down.
TTACTTGCTCAAGCACTATTTGGTAATCCAGATATTTTGCTTTTAGATGAACCGACTAATAATTTAGATTATAAATCGACACGTTGGTTAGAGAATTTTTTGCTTAACTTTGAAAATACAGTTTTGATAGTTTCTCATGATCGTCACTTTTTAAATAATGTTTGTACGCATATTTGTGATGTTGATTTTGGCAAGATTAAATTATATGTTGGTAATTATGAATTTTGGTATGAATCAAGTCAACTTGCTTTAAAACAAACTAAGGATTTAAATAAAAAAAGTGAACAAAAGATTAAAGAACTTCAAGAATTTATTGCTAGATTTTCAGCAAATAAATCTAAATCACGTCAAGCAACCTCCCGTAAGAAGCTTCTTGAGAAGATTAAGATAGAGGATATTGAACCATCTTCAAGAAGATATCCTTATATTGGCTTTAAACCTAATCGCGAGGTTGGTAATGATATTTTATTTGTCGAAAAGCTTTCTAAGCCTGGAGTGTTTGAAAATTTAACTTTCAGCGTAAATAAGGGTGATAAGATTGCTTTCTTAGCTGAAAACTCTGTTATTATTACGACTCTTTTTAATATTTTAGCTGGTAAGGATACTGATTATATTGGTAAATTTAAGTGGGGTACTACAACATCTGTTGGTTTTTTACCTCAAGATAATAAAGAATATTTTAGTAAAGCCATTTCTTTAATAGATTGGCTACGTCAATATTCAAAAGAAGATCAAACAGAAAGCTTTATTCGTGGGTGGTTAGGGCGTATGCTTTTCAGTGGTGATGAATCCTTAAAAATGGCTAATGTTTTATCAGGTGGGGAAAAGGTGCGTTGTATGTTCGCTAAGCTAATGCTAGAAGGACCTAATATTTTAATGCTAGAGGACCCTACTAACCATTTAGATTTGGAATCAATTACTTCTTTAAATGAAGGCATGTCTAATTATAAGGGTAATATCTTATTTTCAAGTCATGATGCTGAGCTATTAGAGACTGTTGCTAATCGAATTATTGCTTTTAGAAAAGATGGAACCATCATTGATAAGATTGGTACATATGAGGAATTTTTAGAGAATAATGAATTATAAGATAAGGAGGTGGATTTTATGCTTAATGGTTTAAATGAGGCTCAAAAGTTAGCTGTTACAACTATTAATGGGCCGGTTATAGTTATGGCTGGTGCTGGTTCTGGCAAGACAAAAGTTTTAACTCATCGTATTGCCTATATTTTAGACCAAACAGGCATATCTCCTTATAGTATTTTAGCTGTAACCTTTACGAATAAGGCTGCGGCCGAGATGAAAAAGCGAGTAGAGGATTTAATTGGGGTTGATACTAGGTATATGTGGATTTCAACTTTCCATAGTTTTTGTGCTCGTCTTTTGCGCTTAGAGGTGGACAAGTATTTACCGCCTTATAATCATAATTTTTCAATTATAGATGAAGAAGATTCTTTAAAAATTGTCAAAGATATTTTTAAAAAGCTTGATATTGAAAATTATAAACCTAAGTATTTAAGAGAGTTAATTTCCAAAGCCAAGAATTTTATTGGTTTTAATTTAAGAGATCCTTATTTAAAGAGTGTTTATGATAAGGTATCAGAAGAATATGAATATTTTTTAAAAGAAAACAATATGTTAGATTTTGATGACTTAATCATTAAAACAATTGATTTACTTAAAAACAATCCAGAAGTTTTACAAAAGTATCAGGATAAATTTGCTTATATCTTAATTGATGAATTTCAAGATACTAATGATCTACAATATAAATTAGTTTTTATGCTTGCCAATCGTTATCAAAATATTTTTGTTGTTGGTGATGATTTTCAATCAATTTATTCTTTTAGAGGTGCCAAGATTGAAAATATTAAGCGGTTTAGAGATGATTTTCAATCTTCCAAATTAATACTACTTGAAGAAAATTATCGTTCAACAGAAGAAATTTTAAATTTAGCCAATCAAATTATTGAACACAATCCTAATCAAATAAAAAAGGTCATGTTTTCTAATAATAAGAATGGAATGGTTCCTTTTTATTATGAAGCGGCTAGTGATAAGAGCGAAGCTTTATTTGTCATAGACAAGATTAACAGATTTCACATTGATGGTGATTCCTATTCTGATTTTGCTATAATGTATCGAACCAATTATATTTCTAGAGTTTTTGAAGATGCTTTAATTAAGGCTCAAATACCGTATCAAATTTTTGGTGGTCTATCATTTTTTGCTCGCAAAGAAATTAAAGATATGGTTGCCTATATGCGTATAATTGTCAATAGTGATGATGATTTTTCTTTTAATAGAATTATTAATGAGCCTAAAAGAAAAATAGGTCCTGCACTACTTGAAAAATTAAACAAACATGCCTATGATCTGAAAGTATCTTTATTTGATGCTATACCTAGTTATAATGGCAGTGGCGTTGGAGTTCAAGCTTTAAAGGATTTTTATAAGACAATTATAAGTATTAGAGAAGAGCTTAATAATTATCCTTTAAAAAACTTAATTGATATTTTATTAGATGAAACCGGTTATCGTACAATGCTTTTAAATGAAGATCCTGAACATGAGCGTATAAATAATATTTTTGAGCTTAAAAATGTTTTAAAAGAAACCGATGAGCTAGTTGATGGTGATAACTTTGCCAAATTAAATAGTTTATTAAATGATTTATCTTTAAGAAGTGAATATGATGAGGCTAAGGATATTGATTGTGTAACTTTAACAACCTTTCATCAAGCTAAGGGGTTGGAATTTAAGAATGTTTTTATGGTAGCTATGGAGGAAGGAGTATTTCCAAGTGAATATCATCTTGATGATTTAGATCTTGATGAGGAAAGAAGAGTTTGTTATGTTGGTATAACACGGGCTAAGGAAAGGTTATATATTTCTTGTTCTAAGTATCGTCGACTTTATGGTCAAAGTGAGGCTATGCTTCCTTCACGATTTATTAAGGAAATGGGGACAAAATACTTAAAAAATATTTCAGCAGATTACTCTAAAAAGTCTCAAATTGATTTTTCAAAGCTGGTGGATAAATCGATAACTGCTGAGGATTATAAATTAGGTGATAAGGTTATCCATAATGTTTTTGGTAAAGGCATTGTTGTTGGCGTGGCTGAAAATGCTCTAAAGGTAGCTTTTCCGTCTCCTACAGGTATTAAGACCTTAATTAAAAATCATCCATCATATCATAAAATTTAATGAGGAACTATAAAGGTTCCTCTTTTTATATGCAAAAAATAAATAAAATTAATACAAAAATAAATAAAATTAATATAAAAATTAAAAAAATTAATAAAACATATTGACAAAATTAATTTTATGATTAAAATTTAATTATAAAATAAATTTATTTTTGCTGATTGTGAGGTTTTGTTATGAAAAAAAGATTATTGGGTGTATGTCCAATTTGCAACGAAAAATTATTTGTTAGTGAATTGAGCTGTAATGCATGTGGTACAAAAATTCAAGGAGAATTCAATTTATCAAGATTTGACTATTTGACTGTTGAACAACAAAATTTTGCTTTAGTATTTTTAAAGAATGCTGGTAATATCAAAGGCGTTGAAAAGGAGTTGAATATTTCCTATCCAACAGTTAAAAAGAATATTGATGATATTATCAAATCTTTAGGCTTTGATGCTGTTACTATTATTCCTGAAGAAAAGATGACTCGTGAAGAAATTCTAAGGGCTTTAAAAAATAAGGAAATTTCTTTTGAAACAGCTGAAAAAATGTTAAAGGAGTTATAAAATTATGAAAGAAAAATATTTAGAAGAATTAAGAAAAGCTTTAGAAGAAAATAATATTGAAGCTGAAGAAATTGTAGATACTTATGCTAAACGTTTTGATTTAGGGTATGAGGCTGAAATGACCGATGAAGAAATAATTGAAATGCTTGGTAGTGTGGATGATGTTTTAACTAAATTTAATCCAAAATCTACAACTGGTAAAAAGAGATGGAATTGCAATTTAGATTTTGCAAATTTATTTAGTGATTTTACAATTGTTACTTCTAAAAAAGCTGGCATCAGCTTTCAATTTGCTGAAGATGATGAAATTGAAAAATATGTAGAAATTAAAAATAGTGAAGATGAAATTAGCTTAAAAGCTAACAATCTAATCAAAAGAAAGCATTTTGAAGGTACTATGGTTATTGGGCCTGATGTTTGTTTTGATAAGTTTGTTATTTCAGGGGCACATACTGATTTAAGAATTTGTGATCTTAATGTTAATAGTTTTAAATTCAACCTTATAAGTGGGGATGCTAAAATTGCTAATATTACAGCGTTAGAATCAGCTTATGTATCAATTGTAACTGGTGATATAGTTATCGATAGTCTAAAAAGTCCGAATGCTACTATATCTACAACAAGTGGTGACATTGTGATTGATGAGATTACCGCTGATAGTGTCAAATTAAATACGATAAGTGGCGATATTATTATCAACAGAAGTAATGAAGCTGTTTATAAAATTTCAACAGTATCTGGTGATGTTGCTATTAAGAATGGGGCTGATATATCTTTAGTTTCCAGCACTTCAGTATCTGGTGACGTTACGATAAGTGGCAAGGCTAGTGGAAAAACTATATCAGATGCGATAAATAAAGTTTTTAAAGACATTAAAATATTTTAAGAGATAAAATATGTGAAAAAGTGTTTTTAAAAAACGACATTCAACACTTTTCAACTATTTAAATTAATTAATATAATTAGGGAAGCATTGTGCTTCCTTTTATACTTTATTTGACATTATATATAAATAATAGTAAAATTTAAGTATTAAAGGATGGTGTTTAAAATGGCAGAAACAAAAAGAGATAAATTTAAAAGACTAGCAGAGGCTAGAATGAATGCGGCCTTAAAACAAATAGAGTTGATTGGTAATCTTTCTAACACGAGTGCTTATGAATATGATGAAGCTGATGTTGCTAAAATTATTAAGGGTCTAAAGAATGCAACAAGTGAATTAGAAAAAACTTTTGATAAGACAAATAAAAAGAAGAATTTTAGTTTATAATGCTTTATTATAAAAATATACCTAAAGGCTATATTTTTTATTGTTTTTAGCTTTGATGTTTGACGAGTTTATTGGGGAGTTTTTAATGAACTAATGAATGTGCTTACTCCACTCGTTTTGTAGAATTATACTTGTTTGCACTTTAAAGGATATTTATTGTAATTTGGTTATTGCTAAACAGACAATTGTTACGTTATTATTTTATTGTAAAGAAGAAAAATAAAAAAAGTCTAGAGCTACCTAGACTTTATTTTTAAGTTTGGGGCGTGCGACAGGAATCGAACCTGCGCATGGTAGAGCCACAATCTACTGTGTTAACCACTTCACCACGCACGCCATTTATTGCCGCTTTAAACGTGCATTTACTATTATACTTATTTTATTTGATTTGTAAATAGTTATAGTTGATTTTTTTAAGAAAAAAGGGTAAAATTTCATACATAGGAAAAACTATAATTTGAAAGGAATATATTAAGATGTGGAAAAAAATTTTATATATTGGTATTGCTATTGTTATAGGCATCTTTGTTTATATAATAGGCTATCAATCTAATCAATATAATCATTTAACTAATGTTGTTAATGATGCAATTTCTAGTTCTAATTATGCTGATGTTGCTAAAGTATTTGGTGGTTGCTTTGACACAAATTCTATTGTTGATGATGACACTGATGATTTAGATTTAGTTGTTTATCCTGCAACATCTTTAATTGATCAAAAATATTATCAAGGTGAAAATGAAGTTAGATATTTAAAGTATGAAGCTGCTTATTATTTTTATATTTTTAAATCTTCATTCTCATATAGTAATAAAACTAGTAGCTCTGGTGCTGTTTCTAATGAAACGGGTTTTGTCTTTTATAGTGGCCAAAATGAATACCATTATCATTTTGTTGTAAGTGATAGCGTTAATAGTACTGAATATGTTGAAACTCCTACTAGTCCAAAGGAATTAACTTTAAATAATAGTCGGGACTATACTAATTCTCAATCAACTTGGTATTTTATGACTATTACTATTACAGAAACAATGCTTGATGATATAGTTAAAGAACTTAATGGCAATATCGATTCTTTTGCTATAGTTGATTCTTTTGGGGAGGAAGTTTATAGAACTAATGTTAACTTAGATTTTTCCCAAGAATTCTTTAAGGATTTAGAACCTTTATTTGAAAATTATAATATTTATCTTAATGATTATGCAGCTGGTGTTGATGGAGCTGAGGATAAATTTCTCAATTTCTATGGTACTGATGGAGGAGATACAGGTTGGTTAAATACCGATTTTGAGGTTTATAAAAATACAAAAGGCTATACATTCCGTTTTGATGATAGTTATTTATCTCCAAGCAAGTTAGTTTGGCAAACAATTGGTATGCTAGTGCTTTATATACTAGTAATGGCGTTATTTTATATTTTAATTTTTCATTTCCGCTCAATTAAACGTCTTTTCTCAAGAGATAATTATAAAAGCTATGATGATGTTATCGTTAATGGTAAGAAGGTTAAAAGTAGTGATTTAGAAAATGAAATTAAGAAGCCTAATAAATCTAAAGCTGCAGCAAAAGAAACTAAAGTTTTAGAGGCTGAGCCTGTAGTTACGGAACAAGTTAAAGAAGATGTTAATGAACCTACTGAAGAGGCAAATTTAGAAGAGTCAACTCCTGACAAAACCGAAGCACAGGAAGTTGAAACTACTAGTCAACCTGAAGAAAAGAAGGAATAGATTTATGCAAAAAGTTAGAAAAGCGGTCATACCTGCAGCTGGTTTTGGTACAAGATTTTTACCATTTACTAAAGCCGTTCCAAAGGAAATGCTGCCTTTAGTTGATATTCCAACAATTGAGTATATTGTTCGAGAAGCAATTGAAAGTGGTATTGAAGAAGTTTTAATTATTATTAACAAAGAAAAAGAGTGTATTAGAACTCATTTTGGACATAATGTTGTTTTAGAAGAATTTTTAGCAAGTAAAAATAAAACTAAAGAATTAGAAATAATTAAAGAATTACCTAATAAAATTAAAGTTGAATTTACCTATCAAGAAGAACAATTAGGTTTAGGGCATGCTGTATTATGTGCATATGAATTTGCCAAAGGAGAACCTTTTGCTTTACTTTTAGGTGATGATGTTTATGTTGGTAATAAAATGCCAGCTACTAAGCAATTAATTGCTGCATATAATCAAACAGCTTCTTCAATTTTAGGTACTTTAGAGGTTCCTGATTCTGATGTTTCTAAATATGGTATTTGTAAACCATTACCTAATGAAAAGGGCACATTATTAAAATTAGAAAGTGTGGTTGAAAAGCCAAAACTAGAAGAAGCTCCTTCAAATTTAGCAATTGGTGGTAGATATATTTTAACACCAGCTATTTTTGATTATCTTAAAACTCAAACGCGGGGAGCTGGTGGTGAGATTCAGCTTACTGATGCTATTTTGAGATTAATGGAAAAAGAAGCCGTTTATTCGCTTGCAATTGATGGCAGACGTTATGATATTGGTTCTAAAAAAGGCTTTTTAGAGGCAACAGTTGATTTTGCATTAAAAAGAGCTGATTTATATGCGGATATGCGTGATATCATTAATGAACGTAAATAATAGAAACTTCCATTAATTTGGAAGTTTTTTTCTAGTGTATTTGGTGTTAAAATTAAAATAGGTGATAGATAATGAATAAAACAATGTTATGCTTTGAACTTCTACGACTTTTAAATACCAAAAATATTCTTAACAAGAACGAACTAGCAGAGCTTTTAGAGGTTAATCCTCGTAACATAATTGAATATGTCAAAACTTTGCAGGATTGTGGCTATGATATCGAATCGGTAAGAGGTATTTATGGGGGATATCATCTAAATAAGAATAGTCTTATGCCAACAGTTAGATTAACAGAAGCTGAAATAAATACTTTACGTTCTAGTTGTAATTTTTTGGAACATCAAAAAGATTTTTTAGCCTTTAAGGAATATTTAAAGGCTATTTCTAAAGTCATTGCGTTAAACGACATGGATTATATCGATAATGATTTAATGATTATTGAAAAGTACCCGTTGATTATGCCTAGAACAGAGATTCTTAAGCGTTATGAAACCTTTAAGGTGGCTATTGCTAACAAAAAGAAATGTAATATCCTTTATCAATCAGGGTATAATAAAGATAAAAGCCATATCATTCATCCTTATAAGGTTTTTATTTATAGTGATTCTTGGTTTGTATTAGCTTGGAATGAAACAGTCAATAACTATGGTTATTTTCGTTTAAATAGAATTAAAGAAATTAAATTGTTACCTGAAAGCTTTACGGTTGCTTTAACTTATAATGAACATGACTTTATTGATGAATTTGGGATGAGACACGATGGTCGCTATTATGACATAAAGCTAGAACTAACTGATCTTTATACAGTTATTAGTGAGCGCCAATATGGTAAAAATCAAAGAATTGAAAGAATTGATGAACATAAGACTATTTTAGAATGTCAAATGCAAAATAAATTTATGATTAAGACTTTTGTTTTAGGCTTTGGTAGTAAGGTCAAGGTTCTAGAGCCAGAGTGGTTAAAAGAAGAGATTAGGAAAGAAGCAGAAGCTATCCTTACAAAGATATAAAATTTTTAATATTTTATCATCTAGTATTGAAAAAAAGATTAAATGGTGTTATACTTTATTAGGGTGATATTATGAGTGAAAAGAAAAAAAGGGCTCAAAGCTTAGGTGAGGAAATAGGCAATGCTATAACTCATGGTGTTGGGGCTATTTTTGCGATAATTGCTTTAATCCTAATGTTAATCAAACAAAAGACAGGTGTTGGCTTGGCGGGAGTTTTAGTATTTGGTATTTCAATGTTTTTTATTTATCTATCTAGCTGTCTATATCATTGTTTTAAGCATGGTAGTAAGGTTAAAGCTTTGTTTAGAATATTTGATCATTCCTCTATTTTTATTTTAATTGCGGGTACCTATACACCTATTTTAATATCAGATGTATTAGGTGGTACACTTGGTTGGATTTATTTTGGGTTACAATGGGGAATTGTCATTATAGCTATCCTTGTTAGAATTTTAACTCCCAATCGGAACAATATATTAAGAGTTGTTTTAGCGCTTATTTTAGGTTGGTCTGGTTTATCTATTTTACCTAATATGTATCAATATTCTTTACCATTTTTCTGGCTTATTTTAGCTGGTGGTTTAGCTTATTCTATTGGAATAGCCTTTTATATTTCAAGATTTAAATATTCTCATTTTGTTTGGCATTTTTTTGTTTTAGGTGGGACTATTTGCCACTTTATTGCCATCTACTTATATATACTTTAATTAACTGCTTTTAAAAGAAGCAGTTTTTTTAGATAAAAAAAGCTACCAGCTTTTGGCTGGTAGCCTTAGTTTACTATCTATTGTAGAATTCAACTATTAATTGTTCATTAATTTCTGGTAAGAATTCATCTCTTTCTGGTAAACGTACTAAAGTACCTACACCAGTGTTTTCATCAAAACTTAAATATTCAGCACGAGCAAGCTTTGCTTCTAAAGCAGCTTTAACCACTACTAAATCCTTTGATTTTTCCTTCATAGAGATTGTTTGACCTACTCTTAAACGATAAGAAGGGATATCGACCTTTTTACCATCAACAAGAACATGGCCATGATTAACTAACTGCCGAGCTTGTGCTCTAGTTGCTGCAAAACCTAAACGATAAACTATGTTATCTAATCTTAATTCTAGATATTGTAAGAATGCAACACCTGTTTTTTCTTTAGACTTAGATGCTTCAGCAAAAATTTTCTTAAATTGTTTTTCAGAAACACCATAGGTAAATCTTACCTTTTGCTTTTCAGCTTGTTGTAGTGCATATTCACTTAATTTCTTACGCTTTGCACCATGTTGACCTGGAGCGTATTTTCTTTTGATAAGTTCTTTACCTGTTTCACTAACAGAGTAGCCTAACCGACGAGATACTTTCCAAGTTGAACCTGTAAATCTTGACATTTTTTTCCTCCTAAATTTTCTTTGGAGTAAAATAGTTGATCACTATACATAGGATATCTTAAATTAAACGTTCACCATTAAGCAGCCGAAGATTACTAGTAATGCCTTATAGGCTTTAAGATATTGACTATGGATAAATGATTGCTGCTTTTTACCCACGCTTTGACATTGTATCATAATAATATATTATAAGTCAAGAATTTTTTTGAGCTCTTGGCTAATAATTTGACCAATTTGTTCTAAATTTACTTTATCTTCTAAAGAAAAACGCTTTTTAATTGGGGCATCAATATCAAGCAAACCATAAAGTTTATCATTGACAATTAAAGGAACACATATTTCACTACGAGAATTACTATCACAAGCAATATGACCTTTAAAGGCTATCACATCATCAACTACAATTGTTTCTTTAGTTGTAGCACATTTACCACAAACCCCTTTGGTAAAAGGAATTGTTGTACAAGCTACTTTGCCTTGAAAAGGGCCAAGCAGAAGGGTATTATTTTTATTGATATAAAAGCCAACCCAATTGATATTTTCTAATTCATTATATAAAAGACTTGAGCTATTAGCTAGAATAGTTATATCATAGCTGTTATCTTCAATTAGGGATTTAAGAGCTGAAATTAGTGTTTTATAATTGGTCATAAGTGCCTCCTAAAATTTAAATACATGCCTATTATATCTTAAAAATATTACTTTTTCCATTGCAAAATTATGTTTATTTGGTATAATTCATAAGTGTTTAAAGGGATAGGTGGTTTTTATGTTATATAACCAAATATTAGTACGTTTTGGGGATTTAACCTTAAAGGGTAAAAATCAAAATATTTTTTTAAAAAAATTATATGATTTAGTGGCACTAAAGCTTGAAGGATTACCTCTTGAGATTGAGTATCGTCATGATCGAATTTATATTACTTTAAATGATTGTAAAGCTGAAGAAGTTATTGAAAGGCTCCAATATGTTTCCGGAATATCATCTTATTCATTGGTTGTTAAATGTAGTAATGATTTAAAGGTGATTAAGCAAACCGCAGTTAATCTTATGAATAATTTAGTGACTAGTCCTAAGTCTTTTAAGGTTGAAACAAAACGAGCAGACAAAACGTATCCTTTTACTTCCTTAGAAATTACTAAACAGGTGGCAGGCTATGTCTTAGCTAATAATCAATTTTTAAAGGTTGATGTTCATAATCCAGAAGTTACCTTAAATTTAGAGTTAAAACAAAATAATTGTTATCTTTATAATGAAGAAATTAAAGCTATGGGTGGTTATCCTGTTGGTGTGGCTGGTAAAGGTTTATTGATGCTTTCAGGTGGTATTGATTCACCTGTAGCTGGCTTTCTAGCGATGAAGCAAGGAGTTGAGATTGAATGCGTACATTTTGAATCAACCCCCTTAACCTCTATTGAATCAGCTCAAAAGGTGGTTGATTTAGTGAAGAAGATGGCTCGATATGCTCCTAAAAATAAAATCAATTTACATATGGTTCCTTTTAAAGAACTTCACATGGCTCTGTTGGATAATGTTGATGAAAGCTATAATATAACTATCATGCGCCGAATGATGTATCGTATAGCTTCTAAACTAGCCTTAAAAAAGAATTGCTTATGCTTGATAAATGGCGAATCAGTTGGTCAAGTTGCCAGCCAAACTTTGCAAAGTATGAACACAATTAATTCTGTGACAAACATGCCAATTTTAAGACCTTTATGTACCTATGATAAGCAAGATATAATTAAAATTTCTAAACAAATTGATTGTTATGATTTATCGATCAAGCCTTTTGAGGATTGTTGTACAGTTTATTTACCAAAGGCTCCGGCTACGGCTCCCAAAATTTCAAAGGCTATTTATTATGAATCTCTATTTGATTATGAGACATTGGTCGAAGAAGCAGTTGCGAAAACTAATAGCATTACAATTTCTTTTGATAGTGATTTAGATCTTTCTTTACTTGGTTTAGAAGTGAGAGAGGTAATGGCCGAACTTAAAAAAGAAAAATAAGCTAATTTGTATAATTTTGTCTATCTCGGCAACAATATAAGTGCGAGGAGGTGAAATTATGGCAAGTAAGAAAAATACTTCAAATAGTGCCTCAAAGTCTTCAAAGGAAAATGGTAGAGTTGGTGGTAAAATGACTAAAAGCGCAGTTGAACGTGCAAAGCAATCTACTAACACTGAGGCTTTAAAACAAGAAGTTGCTTCTGAGTTAGGTATTAAACCTGGTAAAAATGCTACTGCAGCTGAGAATGGTAAAGTTGGTGGAAGCATGACAAAGAAGCTATATGAAAAGGGTAAAAGTAGCAAGTAATTTTGCTAATTTTCGATAAGGTGGATAGAATTCCACCTTTTTTTTATGTATTTTATAGAGTATAATTATATTAGGTTTTAAGGAGTATATTTATGAATAAAAAGATGTTAATAGAGGATAGTATTCATGTAGGAATTGTTTTAGTTACAGCAATTGTCTATTCTCTAGGAGTTATGTGGTTTTTAACACCGGCTGGGTTATATGCTGCGGGGGTTACAGGTTTAGGTCAAATTATTATTGAATTAATAAGCATGGCATCAGGTTTTAAAATACCATTAGGTGTTTTAACTTTTGTTTTAAACATTCCGTTATTTATTTATGGCTGGCGTAAGGTTTCAATTCGTTTTGCTGCTTATTCATTGTTATCTGTTATTGTTCAATCAATTTTTATGATGGGGTGGATACCAACATATACCTTTGGTATCAATGCTTTAGATAATCAGCTTTTATTCGCTTTGATTGGTGGTTTAGTTACCGGCTTAGCTAATGGGTTGGCCTTGCGATTTGGAACATCAACTGGTGGTATTGATATTTTAGCTCAAGCTATATCGATTGAAAAGGGTATTTCAATTGGGATATTTACAATGATTCTAAATTGTTTAATTGCTATTTTGGGTGGTGGTGTCATTGCTGGGGCTTGGGAAATTTCCATGTACACATTAATTAGAATCATTATTTCTTCAATTGTAGTTGATAAAATTCATACAGCATATAACTTTGTAAGATTAGACATTATTTCTGAACATATAGATTTAATTGCTGAGCGTTTGATGAAAGAGCTAAGAAGAGGTGTCACCTTAATAAGTGTTGAGGGAGGCTATACTCATAAACCAAAATGTGATGCTTTTATAATTTTAACTAGCTATGAATTAGCGGTTGCTAAAAAAATTTGTGTAGATGTTGATCCCAACGTTTTTGTTATAATTGCTCCAGCTAAAGGTACAATTGGTAAATTTGTAAGAAAGAGTATTATATAAGATGATAAGTTCATTAGATAATCCAAAGGTTAAGCTTTTATTGAAACTAAATATGGCAAAATATCGAAAATTAGAACAATTATTTTTAGTAGAAGGTGAACATCTGGTTAAAGAGGCTCGCCAAGCTAATGCATTAATTGAGGCTTTTTCCCTAGAAGAAAAAGCTGGATATACCCAGCTTGATGCTAAAATATTAAAAAAAATTTGTCACACTGAAACTGTTATTCCTGAAATAGGTCTATGTAAATATTTTGCTAAAAATGAAATTCATGAAAAAATTTTAATATTAGACGGCATTCAAGATCCCGGTAATTTAGGAACAATTATGCGTAGTGCTTGCGCCTTTGGTTTTAAAACTCTTTTTATTGGTGAAGGAACAGTAGATATTTATAATGCTAAGGTAATTCGTTCTTCTCAAGGAGCTATTTTTAAATTAGATTTTCTTTTTGGTAACATTTGTGAATTTATAAACAATTTATCAGAGTATAAAATTTATGGAACAGATGTAGCTAATGGTATTCCTTTAGCTGAGGTAGCTAAAGAGAAGAAGATAGCCATTATTTTAGGTAATGAGGGTAATGGCATTAGTGCTAGTGTGAAAGCATTAGATTTACCGAATATTTATATTCCAATGGAAAATACCGAATCGTTAAATGTGGCGATTGCTGGAAGTATTATAATGTATCAATTAAAATAAAAAAACCGCTTCGGCGGTTTTTATTCTTCTTCGGTTTCCTCAAATAGTGGGAGGATTGCTTTGTCTAAATCTTTGGGATCAAATGCTTTATCTGTATATAAGATGCCATCCAAATGATCAAATTCGTGTTGAAAGACAATAGCTGGGTATCCCTCTAGCCGTAATGTTACGGTTTTAATTTTATTTGAATTAAAATCATATAATGAACATTTGGCTTTAATTGCATAATGTCTAGGAGTGACTAAACCACTTGTTGAACGGTCAACTGAAAGACAGCCTTCACCACCTGGCAAGTAAGTCATCTCAGGGCTTTTATAGGTTATAACAGGGTTGATTACGGCTAATAAATAACGAGGTTGGTCTTCATTTAAAAAATCAACCGCATTAATTGCAAACATTCTTTTATTAACACCAACCTGAGGTGCAGCGATTCCTACACCTGGTCGGATTCCATATTTTTTTACTAGTTCATCAACAGCTGAGACAACCACATATTCATATAAGCCTTTAAGGCAGTTGAAATCTTCACTAGATAGTGGCAATGTCACGTTGACTGATGTATTACGAAGGATTTGATTTCCCTCTTTGACTATATCTTTGCTTAAATACATAAATATCACCTAGATGATTATAGCACAGAAATGTTTAGATTTCTACCATCTAGCTGCACCGATAATTACAAGAAGAATAAATAAAACTAAAATTAAAGCGTAGGAATAACCTCCACGACCTCTATTATTATTGCCAGAGCAACAGCATCCTTGTTGACCATAACCATAACCATATCCATAAGTAGGCATTGAGTAGTACATCTAAAGTCACCTCCTACCTATAAAATATGAATTTGCAAAGTATCGTGTTAAGAAAAATGCCTATTTATTATCTTCATCAGCGGTTAAACCTAAAAATCCTTCTAGCCTCCTTAATCGATTATTTAAATTTCTTATGCGTCTATTTAATTCTTCAAGTTCATAATAAATTCGATTAAGTTGCATATTTTCATAATATTCATAATTATTGTTGTTTTTGTTTTTATTAAACATTATAATCACCTAATATATTTTATGAATGATAATGTCTAATTATGAAAATACTAATTTTAGGTGATTAGGTATGAGGGATAAAACATTGCTTCAAGCATTAATATTAGGTTTGGGTCAGGTTGGTGCTAAAATATTATCATTAATATTCCTATTTCGTTTTTCTAATGATTTAGGTAAAGAGGCAATGTCTCTATATGTTTATGCCTATGTGCCATTTTCTATATTTGCTGATTTATCGTGTTTTGGTTTGATTCCTGGAACCTCTAAGCTTGTTTCAAGGCTGAAAGGGGAAGCCGAAGATGATAAAATCAATTACCTTTTAAAAAGAGGGACAATCTATTCTTTAATAGCAGGAGTAGGCTTTTTTCTATTTATGCTGTTTTTTAGTCGGCAGATTCTTTCAGTTTCCCTTTTTGATGGTTATGATAATGAAACCTTTGAGGGAGTTAGAACCAATTTATTATTAGCTTCACTTTCTTTATTTGTAATTCCTATCATCAATTTTTATAAAGGTTTTTTACAAGGGCATTTAATCATGTACCCTTCTTGTATATCAATTATTACTGAGAATGTTATTAAAATTGTTTTATATGTTTTAATAAGTCGATATATTCATGATATCAATATAATTCATTTAGTTTTTATTATTTATTTTTCAAGCTATTTTATTAGTTTAATCATTCTTTTGGTTTTTATATTTCCCTTTTATTTTAAAAAGAAACTTAAATTTAAAGCCATTATTAACCTCTTATCTACCAGTATTCCCTTTGGCTTTGCAACAATGTTTTTTACTATCTATCAATTTATTGATTCCATAACTTTATCAATTCTTTTGCCAATTGAAGGCTATTATACTGCTTATATGTTTGAAACGATCAGATTAATCTTTTTCCCAATTGTAATTGCTCAAGCTTTGGGTGGAGCTTTAAATCCTAAAATGAATTATATGTTTAAGGAAGATAAGGTTGAAGAAGCTAGGAGCTTAGCTATTAAATGTTCAACATTAATTATTTATATTTTAATTCCCTTAACGGCTGTTATGAAATATTTTGCTACAGACATTTATAACCTTTTTTATAAACAGGAAAATGGTGCCAAAATTTTATATCATATTGCTGATTTAATTATTTTCTTTGGTCTATATAAGGTTTTAATAGGTATATCTTTAGGTTTGCCAAAAGCTCATTATATTATTATTGCCACAATAATAAGTGCTATTGCTAAATATGCTCTTAATTATTTATTGATTCCTCATTTTGGTTATCAAGGAGCAATTTATGCTACTATATTAGCTATAAGTATTTGTATAATTGTAGCTTATTATGTTTTATTTGCAGAAAAAATGAACTTGTTTTGGGTAAATATTAAAGCTTTAATTGGAGCATTATTTGCTTGTTTTTTAAGTGTATTATTAGTTGTTATATTTCGAGTTGGTTTCTACTTAGGAGCTTATCCGGCATATTATAGCATTGGCTTATATTCAATTTTAATTTTAGGAATTTATTATCTTTTTCTAAGATTTTTTAGACAAACAAAAGGGCTGTTGCATAATATAAATTAGGGTGTTGACTATGAGTGCAAAGCTTGATGAATTTAAACAATTTGTTAAAAGACATCCCTTACTTAAGGGTCAAGTTGCTAGCCGGCAAACAACTTGGCAACAACTTTATGAGGATTATTGTATCTTAGGAGAGGAAGCCTTTGAAGATAGTAAGGACGATGTTAAAGAAGAAAAGGAAGAAAAAAAATCTTCAACTAAAACAAGTAGTAGTTCAACGGAAGATTTAATAAAGACAGTAGTGGGTTATGTCAAGAAGATTGATCCAGATCAAGTAACTAAAACTGTTACCAGCATTCAAAAAGTATTAGAGCTTTTTGGTGGCTTAGGTGGGGCTGCCTCTGGTTCGGCTTTAGCTAAAAAAAGTACCGGTGATCCTTTATTTGATAAAAGATTCGATGAGTGGTATTAATGGATTATATGAGTTATTTGTATGAACACCTTGATTTACTCATGTACTTGCGATATCATCCTAAATGGTATAAAATATTGTATTATGAGCCTAGTTATTTTAAGCAGTTTTTGCAAGAAGCTCAAACCAATTTAAAAATTAGACCAGTTGATAAGCTAGAAAATTTCAAGAATAAGTTTCAGCTATTATATTCTTTGACTAGTCTATTTTAAAGGAGAAATTAGATGGCTGAATTATCGAAATTAGCGCAGGATTATGCCAACCAAATCATAGCAAGTGATGATTTTCAAAGGTTATTAATTTTAAAAGAAAAAATTGAAAAAGAATTAACTAAAGAAATTGTGGCTTTTAAAAATAGTGAAGCCAAATATTTAGAGGCTAAGAGCTATGGTATTTATCATCCTAATTTAAATGAATACCAGCTTAAGTTTAAGGCTGCTAAGCAAACATTATATGCTAATCCTTTGGTTAAAGAATATTTTGAGCTTGAAAGAAAAATTCAAAAAAAGCTTAATGCTGATTTAGATATGCTTAAAGCTAGTGTTTCCAATAAATTTCTTTTGAATAAAAATAATTTTTAGGTTGTCAAGAAAAAAACCTTGACAGCCTATTTTTTTGTGATATAATTCTTATAGATTAAGAAAAATAAGAAGGAGTGTTATTTATATGGTTAAATTAAGATTACAACGTTTTGGTTCTCATAAAGCTCCAAGATATCGTATTGTGGCTGCTGATTCTAGATCTCCTCGTGATGGTAAGTTTTTAGAAATTTTAGGTACTTATAATCCTTGTACAGACCCAGCTACAGTTACTCTTGATGCTGAAAAGGTAAACAAGTGGTTAGCAAATGGTGCTCAACCTACTGAAACTGTTAAGAGTATTTTTACTGCCAACAATATCAAAACTACAAAGTAAGAGGTGGGATTATGGTAAAGTTTGAAGAGTTAATTAAGAATTTAATTCTTCCTTTAGTAGCCTATCCTGAAGACGTAGAAGTCATTTTAGTAAATAATGATGAAGATAATCTTGAATACGATGTTAAAGTACATCCTAGTGATTTTGGACGAGTAATCGGAAAAAATGGTTATGTTGCTAAAGCAATTAGGACAGTTCTTTATGCGGGAGCATCTAAGGAAGGAAAGAGAATTCACTTAGAAATTAATAGTAAATAACGAGGGCTTTGACCCTCTTTATTTTTATATTTTTTATGAATTTTTATGAATATATATTGAATTTTTTAGAATATTAGCGTATAATATTAAATGAATGGAGGATAAAATATGTTAGAATTCTTTGAATTAGATGATATAAATGGCTATGCTAGTATTTATGATAGTCATATAACGCTTAATAAGACATTGCTTAAATATTTTAAAGATGCCTATCGTGTTAGAGTTGGAATAGACCGTGATAGTAAAAAAATTTATATTTACACAGTCAATAAGGACTATGCTCTAAGTGGTGAGTTAAAAGAATCATCATTACTTTCAGTATCTATTTCTAAGACTTATGCCCGAATATGCTCTAGACCGCTTATTGACTATATCTGTAAAATTTTTGGTCTAGAAATTGGTAAAAAAGAATTTAAAAGATATAATGCTAGTTATGAAGCCGAAAAAAAGGTTATAATAATTGATATGGAAGGAGTTGTTGATTAATGGAAGAGTATTATATGGTTTGGGTTTGGTTAGGGTTGTTTATAACGGCAGTAGTTATTGAAGCCATAACCCAAGATTTAGTTTCTGTTTGGTTTGCCTTTGGGGCCATCATTGCTCTTATTTTTTCGGCATTCCCGGTTATACCTTGGTATGTTCAATTGATTGTATTCGCTTTTGTATCTTTGTTATTACTAATTTTAACAAGACCGATAGCCAAGAGACTTTTATTTAATGCTGTTAGATATACAAACATTGATGAATATGTTGGGAAAAGAGTTAAAGTTATTAGTGATATTTCAAAATATGAAAATGGTGAAGTTAGGATTAATGATGTCATTTATTCAGCTAGTCTTTTAGAAGAAGAAACTGAGACTATTAGAGCTGATGAAATTGTGGAGATTGTTACCTTTAAGGGTAATAAAGTAATTGTTAGAAAAATTGTTTAAGAATTATAAAAGGAGAAAAATAAAAAATGAATTCAGGTTTAATTGCTGCTATTATTGTTAGTGCTGTTATCATTATTATTGTTGTTGTTTTGATTACAAGAATTAGAATTGTTAGGCAAACTCAGAAATTGATTGTTGAACGTGTTGGAGCTTATCATACAACATGGTCTGTAGGCTTTCACTTTTTATTGCCATTTGTTGATAAAGTAGCTAAGGTTGTTTCTATGAAAGAACAAATTAGTGATTTTGATCCTCAACCAGTTATCACAAAGGATAATGTAACAATGCAAATTGATACTATTGTCTTCTATCAAATAACTGATCCAAAACTATTTGCTTATGGTGTAGAAAATCCAACTCAAGCTCTTGAAAGCTTATCATCAACAACCTTACGTAATATTATTGGTGAATTAGATTTAGATGAGACTTTAACTTCAAGAGATTTAATTAATGCTAAAATGCGTTCTATTTTGGATGAGGCTACTGATCCTTGGGGAATTAAGGTTAATCGTGTTGAGGTTAAAAATATTTTGCCTCCTAAAGATATTCGGGATGCTATGGAACGGCAAATGCGTGCTGAGCGTGAACGCCGTGAGACAATTCTTTTAGCTGAAGGTGAAAAGAAAAGTCAAATTCTTCGTGCTGAAGGTGAAAAAGAGGCTCAAATTTTAAAGGCTGAAGCTGAAAAGCAATCTATAATTCGTAAGGCTGAAGCTGAGGCTGAATCAATTTTAAAAGTTAAAAATGCTGAAGCAGAAGGTGAAAGATTAACCCGTAAGGCCGAAGCTGATGGTTATAAGATGCTTGTTGAAGCTGGTTTAACTAAAGAGGTTTTAACAATCAAATCATTTGAAGCGTTAGAACGCGTGTCCGAAGGTCAAGCAACAAAGATTATCATTCCATCTGAGATACAAAATTTAGCATCTACTGTTGCTGGTATAACAGAAGTTGTCAATTCAACAAAAGAAAAATAAAAAAATAAAATGCTTGTCGTAAAAAACAAGCATTTTTTGCATAAAAAAAGAGGATAAATATCCTCAAATTATTTATTATGGCGCACCCTAGAGGATTCGAACCCCTAACCTTTTGATCCGTAGTCAAACGATCTATCCAATTGATCTAAGGGTGCAACTATTATTAAGTGGCGGTTCGGACGGGACTTGAACCCGCGATCTCCAGTGTGACAGACTAGCATGTTAACCACTACACCACCGAACCATTCGTTGATGCTTGTTTATTATACTATAAGGTCACTTAAAATACAAGTCTTTTTTCGATTAATTAAAAAAAAGTTAATTATAAAAAGTTCTAAGTTGTCGAACTATTTTTATTTCTGATTAGTTGCAAATATTGGAATTAAATGATATACTATTTTAATGTGAATATGCTTTTTAAAAATGTTTTTACCCTATCAATTTGATAAGTTTATTTTAGAAGAAATATATAGTTTTTTTAAATTTATAACATCTAAATGATGATATAAAAACTATGTTGTACTCATAATTTTAAAAAAGTAAAACTCTAAAAGAAGGAGATTGTGTAATCTTAAGTACAATTGGATTATATTGTGTGATATTTATGGATTTACAATTTGTTAAGAATGTTGCTGATAAATTATTTGCTTGTGATTCACCAACTGGTTATAGTTATAAGGTAGATGCTTTAGTCTGTGACATTTTAAAGGATTTGGGCTTTGAACCAACCATTACTAATAAGGGTAATATCAAGGTCTTCATTGAAGGGAAGAATCATTCTAAGCTTGTGGCTACAAGTGCTCACTTAGATACTTTAGGGCTAATGGTTAGATCTATCAATAGTGATGGAACTTTAAATGTAACTAATGTTGGGGGGCCATCTATTCCAACCCTAGATGGTGAGTATTGTCGTATTGTTACTCGTGAAGGAAGGATTTATACTGGTACAATACTTTGTACAAGTGCTTCTGTTCATGTTTATGAAGATGCTAAAACTAAACCACGTTGTGTAGATAACATGATTATTAGAATTGATGAAAAAATCTTTAATAAAGATGATGTTTTAAAATTAGGCATTCAAAATGGTGATTATATCATGATTGATCCTAAAACTACCATTACTGAAAGTGGCTTTTTAAAAAGTCGTTTTATCGATGATAAGGGTAGTGTTTGTGCAATATTAGGAGTTTTAAAAGAACTACATGTTAAAAGCGAAAAGCCTTATTATGATACTTTGGTTTATTTTGTTAATCAAGAAGAAGTTGGTCATGGGGCAGCAACTGTTGATACCAGAATTAAAGAATTTGTAACTATTGATATGGGGTGCGTTGGTAAAGATTTAGCTGGCAATGAATATGCTGTTTCCATTTGTGCTAAGGATAGTGGTGGTCCATATAGCTACCTGCTTACAAACAAATTATGTTCTTTGGCTAAAAACAATAATATCAAATATGTTTTAGATATTTTTCCTTTTTATGGTTCTGATATTGGAGCGGCTTGGCGAAGTGGTGTTGATTGTGAGGGAGCTTTGATCGGTCCTGGTGTTCATGCTAGTCATGGTATGGAAAGAACACATTTAGATGCCATTGAAAATACAATGCGTTTATTATATGCTTATTTATTAAGCAAATAAAAATTGAAGGAGTAAAAGAATATGAAAAGAATTTTAACAATTCAAGATATTTCCTGTCTTGGTCAATGTTCCTTAACTGTAGCTTTACCTATTATTTCAGCTTTTGGTATTGAAGCATCTGTAATTCCTACTGCCGTTTTATCAACTCATACAATGTTTAAAAATTTTACATTTTGTGATTTGACAGAGGAGCTTCCTAAAATTGAAAAGCATTGGTTAGATGAAAAATTAGATTTTGATGGTTTTTATACTGGTTATGTTGGTTCTACTAAACAAATTGATTATATTTTAGCTATTTTCAATTCCTGTGCTAAAAAGGATGCTGTTAGAGTAGTTGATCCTTGTATGGCTGATAATGGCCAATTATATGTTGGCTTTCCTACGGATTTTCCAAAGAAGATGCTGAAGCTTTGTCAAGCAGCCGATGTTATTCTACCTAATTTAACTGAAGCTTGTTTGTTATTAGATGTTGAATATCGAACAGATTTTTCTAAAACGGAATTAGAGGCTATGGTTAAAAAATTAGCTAATATGACAAATGCCTCTGTTATTTTAACTGGCGTAAGCTTTAATGATAATGAACTTGGTGCGATGATTTATAATTTAACTAAAGATACCATTTCTTATTATTTTACAGCTAAGGTTGGAGCCTCTTTTCATGGTACAGGCGATTGTTTTGCAAGTTCTTTTTTTGGGGCTTATATCAAAGGTAAATCTTTAGAAGAAGCTGCCGGTATTGCTTGTGAATTCACTTATCTTGCTATTGCGGCTACTTATGATGATCGATATACTCATAGCTATGGTGTTCATTTTGAGCCAGCTCTAAAATATTTAACAAATTTATAATATTTTAACTTCTCTTATTTTAAAATATAGGGGAAGTTTTTATTTTATGGTAAAATATAATTAAAGAAGAAGGTGAAACGATGATGTTAGAAAATAGCATTATAGAAAATGAAAAGCTAATTGAAAGATTTGAAATTGATTATTATTTAAAAAATGAAGATTATGCTATTGCAGCTGCTTTAAAGGCTTTGGAGATAACCAATGAGGTTCAGAAGAGTTATTTTGCAATGAATGAAGATAGTAGTGTTTCTTTAAATCTATTAAAGCTATATGCCCTTTTGCAAAGTCTATTTGTTTCAGTTGATTCTTTGTATGCTTTAGCTCTATCTTTAACGAAAAGTAAAAGCTTTATTAACATCAATAAAAATCCTGAGCTTAGAGAATTAAAATATATTCGTAATGATGTTGTTGGTCATCCTGCTAATCGAGTTTATAATTCTAAAAGTCTAGCTTATTGTATTTTAGATGAAAAAAGTGTCAAGCAGAATAGTTTTGCATATAATATTTATTCTAGTGCAGGTGTAACTAATCGGGTAATTGATATTTTTAATTTAGTAGAAGCCTATTATCAAGAATGTAATAATTTTTTGAATGAGCTTTATGATATTGCTGAGGATAGTATTCATCAGCCCGATTTAATAAAAACAATTAATAAAATTATTAACCTATATTGTCTTGATTTAGACTATTTTTCAATTTTAGAGCAGTTGAAAGAACAATATCTTAATTTTTATGAAAAAGCCTCATCTGAACAGCATCGTCTTTTGTGGCGTATTGAAATAATTGAGGAGTTGCGAGCCTTTGCAGTCGAGGATTTAGATATTAAAGAATTAGTAAATTATGCGATAGGATTGGAGCTTATAAAAATTTTAAAATTAGTTACTAAAGATAATAATAAATCTTTAATTGGAAAACGTAATCCTTATTTGGTATCATCATTTTATCGTTTTTTGAATAATAATAAAAACTTAATTGCTTTAGCAAATAATATTGATGATATTAGAAGTCCTTTATTTTTAAGTTCCATTGATCATTTAATTAAAGAAGCAAAATCTAAAAATAATAAAGCGGTAGTTAAATATTTGTTATTTTTGAAGGAACTTTATGAAAAGGGTAATGATGGTTTACTTTATGCTTTAGCTTTGCCAATTAGAGAGTATAAAAAGAAAAGTAAAAAATAGCATAGATATTGCCCATTTTTTTTGATATAATATCAATGTTTTGAAAGGAAGTATATTGTTATACTCAGGTGTAAAATTATGGATATAAGAAATATTGCCATTATTGCCCATGTTGATCATGGTAAAACAACCTTAGTTGATAAATTATTAAAAAGCTCTCATACCTTTAGAGAAAATCAGGTTGTTGAAGAAAGAGTTATGGACTCTAATGCTTTAGAGCGTGAAAGAGGAATAACTATTTTGGCTAAGAATACTGCAATCATCTATAAAGACACAAAAATAAATATTTTGGATACTCCAGGCCATGCTGATTTTTCGGGAGAAGTTGAAAGAATAATGAAGATGGTTGATGGTGTTGTTTTGGTTGTTGATGCCTACGAAGGAACAATGCCTCAGACTAGGTTTGTTTTAAAGAAAGCTTTTGAAGCTCATTTAAAACCGATTGTTGTTATTAACAAAGTAGATAAACCATCAGCTAGACCAGTTGAGGTTATTGATGAAGTTTTAGAGTTATTTATTGATTTAGGTTGTGATGAAGATGAATTAGATTTTCCTGTTTGTTTTACATCTGCTGCCAATAACACTTGTTCTTTATCAAGTGATATTACTACTCAAAAAGAAGGCATGGAACCTTTACTTGATATGATTATTGCTGAAATACCAGCTCCTAACATGGATAGTACATCGCCCCTACAGCTTCAACCTGCTTTATTAGATTATACAGATTTTGTAGGTCGTATTGGTATTGGGCGTATCACACGTGGTACAATTCATTCTGGCGAAGTTGTTTCTTGTTGTCGTCTAGATGGCAGTATAAAATCATTTAGAGTTCAAAAGCTTTATGGTTTTATCGGGTTAGATCGTATTGAAATAAATGAAGCTAAGGCTGGGGAAATTGTTGCTGTATCAGGACTTGGCGATATTTCTGTAGGGGAAACAATTTGTACTGCTGGACAAGAAGAACCACTGGAAAAAATACATATTTCAGAGCCAACAGTCCAAATGACTTTTGGTACTAATACTTCACCTTTTTGTGGTCGTGATGGCAAAAATGTTACTGCAACGAAGTTAGAAGAACGTTTGTTTAGAGAAGTTCAAAAGGATGTTTCTTTAAGGGTTCGGCGTATTGAAGGGCAAGAAGAATGGTTAGTATCTGGTCGTGGTGAACTTCATTTAGGTATTTTAATTGAAAATATGCGCCGTGAGGGTTATGAATTTCAAGTTTCAAGACCGACTGTTATTATGAAAGAGGTTGATGGTGTAACTTGTGAGCCCTATGAATATTGTGTAATCGATGTTCCGAGTGAAAGTGCGGGGGCTGTTATTGAGATGATGGGTAATCGTCATGGTACTATTGAATCAATGAGTAATACTGAAACTCAAACGCGACTAGTTTATACAATTCCTTCACGTGGTTTAATTGGCTTTAATACTTTATTTTTAAGTATGACTCGTGGCTATGGAATTATTAGTCATAGCTTTTTAGATTATCGCCCAATGGAAAGTATGCAAATTGCTAAACGTAATACTGGCGTATTAGTGTCAATGGCTCAAGGTCAATCAACAGCTTACTCAATTGGAGCCCTAGAAGATCGTGGTATTATGTTTATTTATCCTGGCGAAGATATTTATGAGGGTATGATTGTTGGTGAGGCTAATAAGGGGCTTGATTTAGCAGTTAATGTCGTTAAGGCTAAGCAACAAACGAACACCCGTTCCTCAAATAAGGATATGACTGTTGTTTTAAAAGCCCCAAGAATTTTAACTTTAGAAAATTGTCTAGAGTTCATTAATGAAGACGAGTTAGTTGAAATAACACCTAAAAAGATTCGTTTAAGAAAAAGAATTTTAGATACAGTTGAACGTAAAAAGTATGATGCTAAAATGCGTAATATTACTGAATAAAATAAAAACCGTTAAGTTAATCTTAGCGGTTTTTTCAATTTAATAAACAACTACAGCTTAGAGTATATTTTAGAATTTTGAATCATTGTTTTGCTATTTCAATTAATAATTTACAGATAGTTTCCATTTCCTCTAAACAGGCTAATTCATATGGTCCATGACAATTATAGCCACCTGTTCCTAGATTTGGAGTTGGAAGTCCCATATAGGTTAAACGAGCACCATCTGTTCCACCTCTAATTGGTGAAGCTTGAGGAACGAGATTTATCTTTTGCATAGCTGCTTGAGCTTTTTCAATTACTTTTGGATATTTTTGAATAATTGTAGCCATATTTTTATAACTATCTTTGATTGTTACATTAATAGTATTTTTGCCATATTTTTTATTTAAGAAATTAGCTGCTTCTTTTAAAATTTCTTTTTTCTTTTCTAGTAAATCTGAATCATGGTCACGAAGAATATAAGTTAATTTGGCATTTCCCACAACGCCTGTTATTGAAGTTAAATGAATAAATCCTTCATAGCCATCAGTATATTCAGGCTTTTGAAAAGCTGGTAGAAGAGAGTTAAATTCCATTGCAATTTCACTAGCATTTAACATTTTATTTTTAGCACTTCCAGGATGAATATCTAAGCCTTTAACATTAATAGTGGCTGCCGCAGCATTAAAATTTTCATAATTTATTTCGTTTGCTTTTCCTCCATCAACTGTATAAGCGAATTCACAAGGGAAAAGGCTTAAATCAAATTTTTCAATTCCGGTTCCGATTTCTTCATCAGGCGTAAATGCAACATAGATATTAAGATGTGGTTCATCAGTTTTAACAAAATGATAAAGCATGGTCATAATTTCAGCCACACCCGCCTTATCATCCGCACCTAAGATAGTAGTACCATCAGTTGTAATTAAGGTTTTTCCTTTTAAATCTTTTAAAAAAGGAAATTGTGTAGGTGATAGCTCAATGCCTTTTAATTTAATTGTTTTACCATCATAGTCTTCAATGACATTAGGCTTAACATTTGTTCCGCTAAAGCCAGGAATAGTATCTATGTGAGCTATGAAACCTATATTATCCTTACAATTAGGAATATTAGTTGGGAGCTTAGCATAAACAAAGCAATTTTCAGACAAGGTAATATCCTTTAATCCTAGTTGTTTTAATTCTTGGACTAAAATCTTGGCTAAATTGAATTGTTTTTGAGTGGAAGGAGTTGTATTACTCTCTTCATCAGACATTGTGTCAACTTGAACATAATTTAAAAAATTAGTTAATAATTTATTTTTCATAGTTTTTTCCTTTCTTTTTTAGATTATAACGCAATTTAAATAAAATGACTATTAGAAAGTTAGGTAATAAAACTTTATTGTAAAAACTTTTTCTTTAGTGTATAATCTTTATGTAAAGTTGGTTTGAAAGGAGTATTCTAATGAAAGGCAAAGTAAAATGGTTTAATGCTGATAAAGGCTACGGTTTTATTATTACTGAAGATGGCAAAGAGGTATTTGTTCATTTTTCAGCAATAATCGCAGAAGGCTATAAAACTTTAAATGAGGGTGACGATGTTACTTTAGAAGTTGTTGAAGGCGAACGTGGTCCATTAGCAAAGGATGTTCAAAAAGCTTAATTTAGAGAGTTTTTAAAGGAGATTTTGTGTCTCCTTTTTTCTTTTTAGCATAATATAAAATGGTGATGTTATGTTAAAGGGAAGTATTGTTGCTTTAGTAACGCCTTTTAATGAAGATAATACGATAGATTATCCAGTTGTTGATCGTCTTATAGATTTTCATTTGAGCAATAAGACAGATGGTCTTTTGCTTTTAGGAACAACAGCTGAAGCTGAAAGTCTTAGTGATGAAGAAAAATATCAGCTTGTAAAACATATTGTTGAATATGTTGATAACAAAATCAAGATAATGGTCGGGATAATTTCCAATAATCCAAAGGAGGCTGTCAGATTAGCTAAATTATTTACAGATTTAGAATTTGACAGCTATTTGGCAAGTGCACCTTATTATATAAAAACTAATACAGAAGGTTTGATTAAGCATTTTAATTATATTGCTGACCGAGTTGATAAACCAATAGTTTTATATAATGTTCCTAAGAGAACCGGAATTAATATTGATTTTGAGGTTGTAAAAATTCTTTCTTATCATCCTAACATAATTGGAATTAAAGAAGCTTCAGGTGTACTTTCTTATCAAGCTAGAGTTGCGAGCATTTGTAATGATAGTTTTGTTTTATATGGGGCAGATGATTTAACAATGTTGCCTTCATTAGCTTTAGGTGCCACTGGAATTATCTCAGTTATTAGTAATGCTTTTCCTAAAGAAATAAAGCTAATAGTTGATTTTTTTTCTAAGGATGCTAATATTGCTAGAACAACTTATTACAAGATTCTTGATTTAAATGAAGATATTTATAAAGAGGCCTCACCAATTCCGATAAAATACCTTTTATTTTTGCAAGGCTATGGAACTGGCAGGCTAAGATTACCACTTGCAGAGGCTTCAATTGGGCTAAGACGTAAAATAGAAGAGGATTATTTAGCATTGGTTTATGAAGACTAACTTTAATAAGTTAGTTTTTATTTTTTGATAGCGTTTTATGTTTTCATCACTTTTTCAGTTAAAAAATGTAAAAAAATAAAAAAATTGCCCTTTGATGAGTGTTAAATTGTTGATAATTTTTTTTAAAAATATTATAATACCTGAATTTGGGATTAACCCCTAAAATGGGGTGTTAAAAAAGTAAATAATTAGGAATCAAACTCGGTTTT